>JANXVQ010000837.1 GCA_025351545.1 Spirosoma sp. | reverse complement strand
CACGCAAGTGTCTTTTGCGAAAATTAGGGCCAGCTATGGTTTAATTGGTAATAATAATATTGGTAACTATAGCCAATATGCATTGGTCAACAATACGACCAATGCTGTTTTTGGTAGTAACGTTGCCACAGGTGCCGTTGTAAATTCGCTGTCCAACAATAATTTAGGTTGGGAAACGACCAAGCAGTTTGACATTGGCCTTGACTTAGGTTTGTTTAACGACCGGATTCAGTTTGTTTATGACTTTTACACCAAACGGACCACAAACCTGCTGTATGCTGTACAAATTCCGCAGGAATCAGGTTTTACGAACTTCACCGATAATATTGGCGAAATTAAATTCTGGGGTCATGAATTTTCCATCACGTCCAAGAACACAACTGGAAGATTGCAATGGACGACCAATGCCAATATCTCGTTTAACCGGAACATCGTTGTGGCCCTGGCGCCTGGAATCGACCGCGTATATGGAAACCAACACATCACACAGGTAGGACAGCCATTTGGCATGTTCTATGGCATGGTTAAGGAAGGCTATTATCAAAACGCCGACGACCTCAAAAATTCGCCCATCATTCCGGGCCGGTCGGCTGTCGGAACAATTAAATTTAAGGATGTAAACGGTGATGGTGTCATTACCTACGGTGGAAATAAAGATGACCGGGCAATTATTGGCAGTCCTTTTCCTAAATTCACGTACGGGCTTGTCAACAGCTTTCGCTATAAAAAATTCGATGCGTCGATTACGGGTTCCGGGTCTTATGGCAACCAACTATGGGTGCGTCACTTGTATAGTACCGCTAACCTGGATGGGGTATTTAACATGGTGGAGGGCGTAAAAGACCGCTTCCGGGTCAGCAGTGACGGCACGGTTATAACACCAGGCAATGGCATGTTTGGCGCAACCAATGGCGGTGGTAATTACACCGGTGTTGAACGGGACTGGAACAGTTCGCAATTTGTAGCCGATGCATCGTACTTTACCATTAAAAATATAACACTTGGCTATACGATACCGGCGGTAAACAGGCTTTTCAAATCGGCCAGGGTATATGCCTCTGTGCAGCAGGTTTATGTGTTCACGAAATATTGGGGTGGACCAAATCCGGAAACAAGTGCCAATGGCGCAGGAACCGGTCCCGGCGATAATTTAAGTCAGGGCGTCGACCTGTCTAATTATCCCGTTCCCCGTACCTACACGATGGGCGTCAATCTGAATTTCTAGGCTGATAAAGCTTACCAAACTTATTTTTAACATTCTTACTATTCATAAAGGATGAAAACAAAACTTATAGCTACCTGGCTTTTAGGCATCGCTCTAACTGGTTGCCAGAACAATTTTTTGACCATTGTTCCCCAAACGGCCCTGAGTTCGGCTACATTTTTCAAAACAGAATCCGATTTTCAGCAGGCTGTCAATGGGGCGTATGTGCCACTTCGGGCTAGCTTCAACGACCGGGCATGGGTTTTAGAAGAAATGCACTCCGACAATACATATTATGCCCGAAACACGCTTTATGGTGCTGTAGATCCGACTGAGAACGTCGCTGATTTTGCGATTCCTACATCTGGCGGAGTCACGGCAAATGATAACGTACTACAACAGTACCGGCTCGATTATTTGATTATTTCTCGTGCCAATCAAATTCTGGCGCTTATCGACGGTGCTGGGATAACGTTTAGTACAGACGCATCCAAAAATAATCTGAAAGGGCAGTCTTTATTTCTCAGAGCATTCGCCTACTTTGATCTGGTTCGGTTGTTCGGTCAAGTTCCTCTGCATTTAACGCCTGTTGTGGGTCGTGAAGATGCGGCATTGCCATTGTCAACGACTGACCAAATCTATGCGCAGATTGAAAAAGATGCGTTGGCTGCCAGTACCCTGTTGTTAAATAAAGCAACGCAGGAAGCTGGTCGCGCTACATCGGGAGCGGCAAAAACGCTGCTGGCGAACTTATATATCACGCAGAAAAAATGGGCACTTGCAGAACCGTTAATGAAAGCTGTTATTACGAATGACGGCTATCAACTCATGCCTGATTATAATAATGCTTTTTCGTTATCGGCCAGCAACAAGAACAATCAGGAGTCGGTTTTTGAAGTTCAGTATTTGGAAGGTTCGGCGGGCTATAGTGGTAGTTTCATTTATCGCTTTATACCTTCTCCGATAACAATCGCTGAATTAAATCCTATTACCGGTACATCGAACACGCAGCCTACCTCTCAGGAGAGCAATAATATTCCTACTCCGGATCTTATTGCGGCTTACGAAACCGGCGACAAACGCAAAGATGTTTCCATCGGTTATGTCACGCTAAGCCAGAGCCTGCGGGTTAACAAAACGTATCCGTATATTAAAAAATATGCCCGGACGCATGCGCTGCATGGCAATACCGGCACCAACTGGCCTGTTTATCGCTACGCAGAAGTGCTGCTATTTTTGGCTGAATCGTTGAATGAGCAGGGCAAACCTGGTGAAGCCGCTACGTATATAAACCAGGTACGTGCTCGCGCAGGTCTGGCCCCTACAACGGCATCGGCGCAGGCCGATATGCGTGACGCTATCTTTAAGGAAAGACGGGTTGAGCTTGCCTTTGAAAACAAACGGTGGTTCGATTTAACCAGAACGGGCCGCGTGAAGGAGATCATTAGTGCCTATGGTGCCCGTGTGAAAGCGAATCCAGACGCGTATTATTTCCCCAAAGGAGCCATTCCTCCGCCGAATGCTTTCACCGTTTTAGGTGATTACTACGGTCTTCCAGCGGTTGAGGAGGCTTTGACACCATATTTCTGATTTTCCAACAAGTCGGCTTTCGACACACAACCAACTTGTTAAACGAATGTATTGCTCTGGTAGCAATTTTCTCTTCCACACGAAGAGATGTGTTTTGTGACTTTTTTATGTAAAATCAAGGTTGGTTATATAGAAGCAGAATCGTTTCGGCTCTGCTTCTATTCTTTTTACCTATCAACTGGCAAACGGTCGGTATATCGCCATTATCCCATGCTTTATATAGGCAGGTTACAGCATGTTTTCAAGTCAACAGCCTGCCGA
>JANXVQ010000806.1 GCA_025351545.1 Spirosoma sp. | reverse complement strand
TAACATGCGTTTTGCGTAGCCACTGGCAATGCGTTCGTAGGCCAGTAGCAGCGCTTCAGTTCCGGTTGCGCAAGCCGATGAATTGGCCATTGTTTGATTGCCACACCCAATTATGCCCCCCAAATAAGCACTCACACCACTGGCCATTGTTTGAACAACGGTAGTGCTTCCTAATCGTCTTACTTGTCCCGCATCGACTTTGTAAATAGATTCCCGTAGTTTGTCAATACCCAAAAGACCAGTTCCAAAGACAATGCCACTGTCCCAATCGGGTTCGTCGGTAGCTATAGGAAGGCCCGCATTTTTCCAGGCTTCCAAACCTGCAATAACGCCATAAATAACACCACTGCTTGTAAGCTGGCGCAATTGTAACTCGGTAAAATATTGTTGTTTAATTGCTTCGGTAACGGGCGGTATTCCACCAATTTGACACGAGAATTTCAACTTAGCCAACTCCGGTTGAAACGCAATGCCACTTCGCCCAGCCTGAATAGCGTCTAAAAAAGAAGGCACGCCCACCGCATTGGGGGCTGCTATACCAAGACCAGTAATGACAACTCGATTACGCATGATTAATTGGTTTCATCATACCCGAAATGGTGCCCCGACATACCAGTTCTCCACTACTGTTTAGCATCTCAACTTTGCATTTCAACTTATGAAATCGAAAGTACTCTTTTGCTGAACTAACCGTAACCGTTTCGTTAGGGAAAACGGGTTTGTAAAAGTCAATTTGCGTGGCGGTCATCGCAATAGAAATATAATTTAGCTTTGTTGCATCCAGCAAAAAAATACCTAGACAAACAACGCCGATTTGGGCCATCACCTCTGTTAAAATGACGCCCGGTGTGACTGGTTTTTGCTTGAAATGCCCGGCGTAAAAAAATGAATCTTCGGGAAATGTATAACTGCCTTCAACGCCATTTTCGTTGATATGATGAAGGGTATCGACAAACAAAAATGGTTTGCTATACGGAAGTTTTTCGTAAATGTGCGTAAAGTTTTGCAATCGTATAAATTTATTGAAGGTGTTCTCCGCCATTGACTGGAATGATTGCGCCGTTGATCCAGGCGGCTTCGTCTTTACACAATAAATAGGCTACATCGGCCACATTTTCGGGCGTTGTCAACCTCGAAAATGGATTCCGTTGTTTGCTATGATTCAGTAAGTTTTCTGCGTCTGGAATCATTCGTAAAGAAGCCGTATCGGTAACGCCCGCCATGATGCAATTAGCCCGAATGCCAAACGGAGCCATTTCTAACGCAATACTTCGGGAAATAGCTTCTAAAGCGGCTTTTGCGGCTGAAACAGCCGCGTAATTCCTCCAGGCTTTCAGGCTACCTTCGCTGGTAAAGCTGATAACACGGGCATCGGCGGCAAATAATCCCGCAGCAAGCACATCTTTTGTCCAGTCGTATAAACTAATCGCCATTGCGTCGATCGTTAATTGAAAATCGTCGTGCTGAAGCTCCCGTTGATTATCGGCTACCATTGGTTTTAAATTTCCTTTGGCAATACTGTGAACCAAGGTCCTGATTTTTTCGCCATCCTTAAACGCTTCTTTTAACGTTGAAATAACACCCGTTCGCTTTTCGAAATTTGTGGCGTCAATATTGAAATGTTTCAGTAGAATACCTTCATCTTCAATGCATTTAAACGCTTGTTCAACGTCGGGAAGACCGGCTTTTCGCGTGCGGTGAACAATACAAATATTCATACCATGTTTGGCCAGCTTCTTTGCTGTCGCCAGGCCCAATCCTGTACTGCCTCCCAGAACAATTGCCCAATAATTGGTATGGCTAAAGTCGTTTACCACTGTAATAAAACGCGTTGCGCTGAAAAACCAGGACCAAAACTCAACATAAGACCATAGTCGCCCTTTTGAGGTTCCTTGTCCATAAATCGTTCTAACACATACAGCACCGTAGCGCTCGACATATTTCCATAAAGCCGCAGTACTTCTTTTGTATCATCAATATTCTTACCCAATTTTCCGAATAACTCCTGTACTACTTCAACAATTTTTCGTCCACCGGGATGAAAAATCAGATGTGAAATATCGTTGATTACCAAGCCATTTTTCTCTAAAAAAGGATGAACGATAGCCGGAAAATGAGTGGCAATGTTTTCTGTTACATCTTTATCTAAAATCATTTGTAAGCCGCTGTTTGTTAGGTTGAAACCCATCATGTGAGTAGCGTCATAAAAATGATACATTTCTTCCGCAATCACTTCTGGTCCTGTGTCGTTGTCGTTTGACGATAGTAAAACACAAGCCGCACCATCACCAAAAATTGCTGCGCTAACGATATTAGCCATCGAAAAATCATCTAATTGAAAGGTGGCCGTTGGCGATTCTACGGCTAGCAGAGCAGCCCGTTTGCCCGGATTTGCTTTCAAAAAATTCTTCGCATAAAT
>JANXVQ010000810.1 GCA_025351545.1 Spirosoma sp. | reverse complement strand
GGCTATTATTGATTATCAGAACTGAAAATAAATGAACTGATTTGAGGAGAAAACGCCGAACAGGTAGGTTACGAATGTAAGCAGAACGAATAACACAGCGAAACGGGTGGTGTTGCGCGTTGGAATGGTGAGATAGAATTGCTCTTTCACCAGGAGAAATACGATCAGAAAAATACTGAACCACATCTCCACCGAGTTCATTGGGCTGTCGATATGATCGCTTACTGATAAGGTGGCAATTCGATTCAGAATCAGGAAAGCGTCGCTGAGGTTGTGGGCGCGAAAGAATACCCACGTCAGCATAATCAACACAAACGTAATGAGCGTGTTCGTTACGACACGCACAGATGATTTATGGCTTTCCCGGTCATGAACGGGTGATGTTACCAAGCTGGCTGGCGTATTCGAGAAGCCCATCCTGGCCAATAGTTTGTCGCGCAGAACGGCCAGAATTTGATACAGGCCATTCAGACCGCCCCAGATTACATACGTCCAGTTTGGCCCGTGCCATAGCCCGCTGGCCAGAAATACAATCATCATGTTCAGGTATTGCCTAACCTCACCTTTGCGATTGCCACCAAGCGGGATATACAAATAATCGCGAAACCAGGTCGAGAGCGAAATGTGCCAGCGTCGCCAGAATTCTGAAATCGACTGGGCAACATAAGGCGTTTTGAAGTTGTCCATGAGCGTGAAGCCCATAACCCGGGAAGCGCCGATAGCCACATCGGAATAACCCGAAAAGTCGCAGTAAATCTGGAATGTATAGAAAAAAGTGGCAGCAAGGAGCGTCAGGCCGTTTTGTTGAGCCGGGTCGGCATAGGCATGGTCAACGAGCATGGCAAGGCGATCGGCGATTACAAGTTTTTTGAACAGGCCAAAAGCCATTTGCATCAGTCCGGCTTTTACGTTTTCGACATCGTATTTAAAGTAATCGTGAAACTGCCAGAGTACATTTTGTGGCCGCTCAATAGGGCCTGCCACCAGTTGCGGGTAAAACATTACATACAGCGCATAAATACCGAAATGCTTCTCCGCTTTCTGGTTTCCCCGATACACTTCAATCGTATAGCTCATGGCCTGAAACGTATGGAACGACAGACCAATGGGCAAAATACTCATGTTATTTTTGTAGGATGAAATACCACTTTGGCCAAACACATGCAGCACTTTCACAAACACCCGATTCACCTGTTCCGTAACCGTTTCGGCAATGTGCGGCATATGAAAGGCATCGAACAGACTGGCAATATTTTCGGTGAAGAAACCGAGATATTTGAAGAAGGCCAGAATGCCAAGGTTAGAAATCAGCGATAGAATCAGCAACCACCGTCTGGCTTTCCCGCTCGATTTCTCGATCCAGATTCCGGCGATGTAATCAATGACGATGGTAAGAAAAAGAATAACAATGTAGGCTGGCTGGAAAACCATGTAGAAGTAGCAACTGGCCAGCAGCAATAGTATCCATCGTCCCTGCCACTTCAGACTGAAGTAACTGAGCGTAACGACAATAAAAAACAGTAAAAATTGTAACGAATTAAATAACATTAGTTAGTTGCAAATGGCAAGCAGCAAGTAATAAGTGGTTGATATAACGCAAACTAACTTTTTAGATTCGCCCAACGCACCAATTCTCCAGTATGAACTTACCAATCCATTAATACACATCTTCGACCTTTTCGATAAAGTCCTGAAATTGTCGCGCCGGAATAAACTGGGGTTGTGTTCGATACGATAACACAATAAATACTAACAGCAGTGAAATCAGAAAAGCCTGTAGGATAACAATCAGGAACGAAAACACTAAATAACTGGCCCATCCTGGCACAGCCATGTCGGTAAACAAACGAAGGGCCACCACAATACCAATACCGAAAACCGAGGCCACCACCATCATAACACAAAACAATGCCAGCCGCACAGCGGTCGTGTCCATCAGCACTGAAACCGCACTCAGGCCGTGCAGCACCAGAGAAACAAAGTTCATTTTTGACTCTCCCGCCAACCGACGCCCGCGTTCTAATGGGATAGCTGTATAGGGCAATTTCGACCGAATGACACCACCGGGGTAGTTATTCCAGATTTCAGAAACATAAGCCAGTTTTCGCAATTGCTTCGCCGGAATAAGGCTAAAGTTACCAAACGTAATCACCTTGCCCGTTAACAACTGGAAGACGATTTTATACACTTCATAGAAGGTCCGAAAAACCAGACTCTCATGTCGTTTGGCACGATGCGCAAACACGACGCAAGTTGGGTTCTCAGCTCCTTTTTGCAAAAGCGGAAAAATATCTTCGGGCCGGTCTTCGCCGTCGGAGTCCATCACAATAGTGAGATGCTGTTCGGGCAACGAAGCTAGATAGGACAAGCCAAGGGCAATGGCTTTCTGATGCCCAACGTTCCGAAACAGACGCAGCACCGAGAGCGATTGGCCAATGCCACCAGGCAACGTTTCGTAGTCGGTTACAGAGCAATCGTCCACAATCAGGAAGGCCAGCCGACTGGTTAGTGTCGGTTCGTTTACCGCCCGGATACGTTCCAGTAATAATCCGAGAGCCTGCCAGTCGTTAAATAAGGGAATAACGATATTAATGCGGGCAGGATAGGCGTTTAAGGTACTGTTCAAAAGCATTGTGATTTATACCCGGCAATAAATAATGCTGAGCAAACTTATCCAACTCAATCTACTGTTATTTTCGGGCTGTCTAAGTTCCCCAATGGTTGACGTTGTTGTTGGCGAATAATTTCCCGAACCACATAGAGCGGACGTCCTTTCGCCTGGAAAAATATGCGCAAAACATATTCGCCAATTAAACCCAACGCTATCAATTGAACACCGCTGAAAAGAATAATTACAAATAATAAGGCCGTAAACCCCTGCGGAACGTCGTGGTAAACAAACCGTTTGATAAGCGTTTGAATCAAATACAAAACCGCGACACCAAGGGTAGTCATACCCATCCGGGTAATTAACTTAACAGGATACTCACTGAAGTTAAAAATTCCATTGTAGGCCAGGCGTTGCAACATGCTGAACGAGTATTTCGAGTCTCCATCTAAGCGGGCATCACGTTCATACTCAACGCCAACCTGACGGAAACCAATCCAACTCCGCATGCCCCGAATAAATCGACTTTCTTCGGGCATTTGTTTTAACACATCTGCTACCCGGCGGCTAATAAGCGAAAAATCACCACTATCTAAAGGCAAATCAACGTAAGAAATTGAACGCATCAAGCGATAAAATAATGAATAGGCTATTCGCTTAAACCAATTTTCCTTCCGCTTCTTCCGCACAGCATATACAACATCGTAGCCTTCCTGAAATTTCTGGTAGAACTCCGTGAGCAATTCGGGCGGGTCCTGCAAGTCACCGTCAATTATAAACAACGCTTCAGTAGCACAGGCAGAGGCAATACCGGCCGTAAGGGCAATCTGGTGACCATAATTGCGCGACAGAAATACACACTGGTATCGGCTGTCGGTCAGCGCAATCTGTTGCATCAGAACAGCGGTATTGTCGCGACTACCATCATCAATAAGCACTATCTCAACGGACAATGGAGACGTGTCCATCACAGCATTTAACCGGGAAACAAGCCGCGGAAACGACTCGGTTTCGTTGTACAACGGGACTACAATAGAAATCTGAGTATTTGACAAAACAACAGTAAGGATTCAGTGGCAGAAGTGACAAAAGTAAACTTTTTTGACGTTGCTGATATATCCACACTTTCTTTTCTTAAGGAATCGTCAATGTCTGCTGGCTAAATTGAATAGCTTTCTCTTTTCCAGCCGGTGCCAAAATACCTATACGATAATGACCTCCGGGAAGTATTGTCCGCACAATTTCAGCCTTCAGAGTTCTTACTGGCCGGTTCAGAAAAAAAGCAGCCGGTGTAAATGACACTTCGGAAGGAAACAAATAGGTGTATTTGTCAGATTGTACTACTACAGCCGCCTGATTAACCACATAAGGTAGAGCATTATAGTCTGTTTTAACCAGACTGCTATAGTCTCCCATCACCAACTGGAGATTCAGCGTCGAGTCGGATTTGATCTGCCGGGCAGCCAGCACGTCCTGCTCATAAGGGGTAAAGTAAGCCGCAGGATACTGATAGATACCCTTCCTGATGGCTTTACTCATTACTTCTTTGGCTAAAGTAGCGAATGGTGTTCTCCAAACAGCTCCTAAACCTGTCTCGTTATATTTCTGGTTAAAGGTATTCGTCAGCAACAATTCTTTTCGTAAAGCAATTTTCGGCAAACGGGTTATGTACCAAAATCCCCAGATTCCCAAGCCAAATAGTAAGCCAAACTGCACCCAGCGCATCGGCATCGACTTGATTCCATATTCACTTAAAACGTTAAGATATAGCAATGATACAAGTACCGCCGAATAAATCATATAATTACTCACCAGCATAACATCGTAGCCGAAGCGAGGTCTCAGGAAGGCGACAATAACGGCGTTAACCAATAAAAAGGCATAACAGCCTGTAAAGAAATAACGGCGTTTTTGACGAGAAATCAGTGCGGAATCCGAAGAATATGAGATGGACGTTCTTCGCAGCAGCGGCCAATTCATACGCCACAATAACCACAACATAGTTGAAACAAGAACGAAGCCCCCCAGTGTTGGCAACACACTGCGCACTAAGATAGCCGCGTTTGGCAGAAAGTCGAACAAGCCGCCAATGAATGTAAAAAAGCCAAAAAATACCAGGTAAGGGTACTTCAGAAAGAAGCTTACACTGCTTTCATTACCTTGTCCATTCGGGAAATCGTGGAAGTAAAAAATGATTGTTGCTACGCCTACTATCAACCAGATAGCCAACCGAATCCATTGCCGTTGCAACGCCAGCACGACCGCCCCGGCCACCCAACCGAACAAGCCATTGCTCATCGAAAGCGACGCAATTATTTGTATGAATATTGCCCCTGCAAAGCGGTTTCGGTTATCGCTGGCCAGGCAATAAATAGCCGCCAACGTGAGTGACAGTGTCACCAGATGTTGCAGGCCCGTTATGGCCCATATACTAGTGAGGTAATATTGCGGTTGTAATACTAGAAATACAATCGGTATAAATGCCAATAACGGTAGTTTGATGGACCGGAAAAGGCGGTAGAATACGTATATAATGCCCAGAAGAAAGACAAAAGCAGCAAAGACTAACCAACGAAAGTTCACCGTTCCTGTTAGCTTATACATGGCCAGGGTAATTAGCTTCGCCGTTAAAATACGATGCTCATTGTTCGGGCGAAGTAACCAGTCGAGTTTTTCACTAATGGTCGGCGCATCAATATAGCCAATCATAAAGCTTAAAAACGCATCAATGTCGTCCATCCAGGGCACATTGACAGCGTACGTAAACAATAGTATGCAAAAGCAAATGAGCGGTATAACTAGCAGCACATAACTAATTACCCGTAATTGGCCGGATGCTTTCAGTTGATGTTGAGGTATAGAAACTAGAGTCATAAATACTAGATCACACGGTTCGATATTTTCGCTGTATTCGGTATAGTTCATACCACATTTTAAAAACATAGCCTGAGCTAATGCGCGAGTCACTTTGCTCAGTCCATTGCCGCAGTGGATACTCGGCAACATGCTTTAATACGTTTGGTCGTCCCTGCTTCTGAATAAGCCGGGCCAGTAATTCTACATCGAACAACCAGGGGCTAATAAACGGCTCCCGGAACAGGTCGGCAACGATCTCCCGCCGAAATAATTTAGCCCCACACTGGGAATCATAAATGGGTAGTTTCAGGATATAGCTGATTATAGTCGCAATGACCCGACCAACATAATGCCGGAACGGGTTACGCTGAATGTCGACGCCCAGAAACTTAATACGCGAACCCATAACTAAATCGAGTGCCGGGTTTGCATCCAGTATAGCGGTCAAGTCAGCAATAGCATTCAGTGGAGTAGCGAGGTCGGCGTCTAAAAAGCCCAGATAATCGAATGACTTGTTAACGCAGTGCAGCATTCCCGCCCGAACCGCTCCGGCTTTACCCTGATTTTGGGCCAGAATCAGGACTTCTATCCGATCAGGATATTGCGCCTGCATCGTTTCCAGCACAGTTCGGGTGTGATCAGTGCTGCCATCATCTACAAAGCAAAAATTCACGTCGGCACCCTTCCCTACATACGCCAGAAACACGTCGGACGGGAGCCGGGTGGCTTCGTTATAACACGGAATTATAATACAAACAGACGACATACAGCCTTTAACGGGTGGCGGTGAGAGTAGAGTCAAGAATAATTGTTTTATGGCCGTAATATCCTGCCTGACAACGATTCCACCAGTGCGTTTGGTCGGGCTTAACGTCTTCGACAAATAAGCTGGGTGGATAAACACTAATGGGTCGCAGACGAACGGTATCAGCCGATGACAACAGTTGGCGGTGCCGTTCGGTCATCTCGCGATCATAGGTAGCCGCGTTGCCGCTCAGCCAGTCGGTATATACCTGATTAACAGACTTACTGAGTACAAGACTACCAATCAA
>JANXVQ010000807.1 GCA_025351545.1 Spirosoma sp. | reverse complement strand
AGAGTCTGCATTTTGGGCCTGTGCATAACCGACAACGAGTGTAAAGAAAAGTGTAATTATTTTTTTCATGCTTAAGCGGTTGTATTGGTTAAGAAGGCAATATAATCGTTTTGCCTTAACTTTAAGGTCGATTTACCACGGATGGGGCCTGTCTCTTGGGGAACGCCTTATTTGTGTTTCTCTATAGATTCAAATTTAGTTATCCGACCCTTGCCGAACCGCATGATGTGCAAAGACACGGTGGAAGAAAAGATTATGCAACTTCAGGACCGCAAACACACCCTCGCCAACGATCTCATATCGACGAAAACCGGCTTCCTGAAAAAATTAAGCCTGAAGGATATTGTGGGACTGTTTAGTTGAGCGTGCCCTAATTATTATCCAAAAACAGCCCAACCACTACGCAGTGGTCGGGCTGTTTTTGGATAATATCGCTTCTTAATACTTACATGTTAATCGCCCGGTTGTCTGTAGCGGCCAGACAAGCTTCTTTGAAGGCTTCGGTGTAGGTCGGGTGCGCGTGCGACATTCGTGATACATCTTCTGCCGAGGCCCGGAACTCCATCGCCATAACGGCTTCGGCAATCATATCGGCGGCACGGGCACCAATCATGTGAACGCCTAAAATTTCGTCGGTTTCTTTATGTGCCAATACTTTCACCAGACCGTCGATGTCCATACTTGCCCGTGCTCTACCAAGCGCCTTGAATGGAAACGTACCAACTTTATAGGGAATACCTTCCTGCTTCACTTCCTCCTCTGTGTAGCCCACTGCAGCTACTTCCGGCCATGTATAAACCACACCAGGAATCAGACGGTAATGAATATGCGGCTTTTGGCCAACAATAGTTTCGGCAATAAACGTACCCTCTTCTTCGGCTTTGTGCGCCAGCATGGCCCCGCGAATTACGTCGCCGAGCGCATAAATGTGCGGAACGCTCGTACGTAGGTTATTGTCTACGTCAATTCTTCCACGATTGTCTGTTTTCAAACCAGCCGCTTCTAGATTCAGCCCGTCAGTGTACGCACGCCGACCAACCGCTACCAGGCAGTAGTCGCCGGTGAGTGTGATCTGTTCCGGTCCGTCGCCACGGCCTTTTGGCGTGTCAATACTTACGATAACTTCCTCGCCCGTATTTTCGACCTTTGTAACTTTGTGGTTGAAGTAGAAGTCGGCACCGAGTTTTTTAATGACTTTCTGGAGTTCTTTCCCCATCGTTTTATCCATCGTTGGAATCATCGAATCGGCAAACTCCACAAAGGAAACTTTTGAGCCAAGCCGGGCATAGACCGAACCCAACTCAGCCCCAATTACACCCGCGCCAATTACGATCAGGTGTTTTGGAATCTCCTGAAGAGTAAGGGCTTCGGTCGATGTGATGACTCGTTTTTTGTCAATCGGCATTGAGGGAAACGACATGGGTTTTGACCCCGTCGCAATGATTATATTTTTCCCTGTGATGGTTTGATCCGTTCCGTCACTTTTAACGATTTTGATCGTATGCGGATCAACAAACGAACCGACACCATGAATTTCGTCGATCTTGTTTTTCTTCATCAAGAAGACAATACCCTTTGTCGTCTGATCGACTACGTTTGCTTTACGGGCAATCATCTGGGCTAGGTCAACCTGTAAATCTGCCAGTTTTATACCGTGTTCGGCAAAGGTATGGGCCGCGTTATAATAATGCTCCGACGAGTCAAGTAGCGCCTTCGACGGAATGCATCCGACGTTAAGGCAAGTGCCCCCCAACGACGGGTATTTTTCAATAATGGCCGTTTTCAGTCCGAGTTGGGCACACCGAATAGCGCCGGTATAACCGCCCGGCCCCGAACCAATCATAATAACATCGTATTCCATAGAATTTGATAAAAAACTGAGAAGAAAGACGCGAGACAAAAGAAGAAAGGTGTTGACAAAGTTCGCACGAATAAATTACCCGGTGCCTGAAGGCCTACTTCTTTCGTCTATTAAATAAAGCATTCTGACTGCAAATTTGGTTCAGAATTCGATTGCCCAAACCGATTTGCAAAAAATCGTGTTGGTGGTTCCGTAAGGCCCTCCCCATCCAGAGTCGTTTTGTCCTGATTTATGCGTTTCGTTTATTCCGTTCTTCTGTTATCCTCGGTGTTAATCAGTAGTTGCACCGATCCTGCCCAACAACATCAACCGAACGTTTATTATGATGTACTGGGCTACGTGAAAGGGCAGATTACTGATTTATCTACCCAAAAACCACTCATAAGCAAGACGGTTGCCATTAACGAAAAACGAAATCAGCAAATCACCCGCGACATTAACTGGAGCCGCGAACTGGAATTGTTTACCCAGGCAGATATCAACAAGCCAGCGCTCCGCAGCAGCTATCAGCTTGCCCGGCCTGATTCGCTAACGTATCAGTACACATTAAAAAAATCGAAAGAACGGCTCACGGTACGGTCGCTCACAGTACGATTAGATTCCGTTACCCAAAAGCCACGCCGAATTGAAGCCGTTTTGCAGACAAGTAACCCGCTTTATTCATCGGAGCGCCATTTAGTACTCGACAGTGGGCCGGGTGCCAATCGGCAATGGCGCATACAGCATTATACGGTTTCCGGTTTCCAGAAATTACCGTATTTCGACAAGAATGAATTTTTGGTTGACGGGCAAATGAAGTAGGATGTGGTCCTGATTAAGCCGTTGCCAAATTTGACGCAACTGGCAGAATAAAAATAAAGGTAGTCCCTTCGCCCGCGCTGGAGTGAATTTCATAGCGGCCTTGCATGAGATCCATACGAGCCTGCATGTTATGAAGCCCCATGCCTGTTGCATCGGCGGGGTCCATGCCACAGCCGTTATCTTTCACGATCATATTCAACTCATTATTGAACCGTCGAAACAGAATATCGGCCTCAGTCGCTTCTGAATGCCGAAGAATATTGCTGCATAATTCTATACAAATCGAATACAGATTAAACTCAGCCGTTTTGTCTAATCGGGGCAATTCGGCATCATCTAACCCAAACGTTATTTTCTGAGTAAGATTGAGCTTACTGATCAATCGCGTTAAAGCCTCCGACAACCCTTGTTTTTCCAACTCATCGGGTTGCAGGTTGTGTGATAAGTAACGAATTTCGGCGAAAGCTTCTTTGGTCATATTCAGCAGATTGTGGTAAATCTGCTGTTCCCGTTCTGCCATGTGAGCCGGATTAAGGGCCGACATACTGGTTTTGATAGCTGCCAGTAACCCGCCGAGACTATCGTGCAAATCGGCGGCCATTCGCTTACGTTCGAGCGTTTGTCCGCGCAACAGGGCGTCTTCGATCTCCCGGTTTTTAGCCCGTAGCTGGTCATTGGCTAGTTTCAGTTCAGCAGTTCGGACAACTACCTTATCTTCCAAATCCCAGTTTAGTCCTTCAATCTCACGCTTTTGGCGATTAATTAAGCGATTTTTCCGGTAGTAAACGGCAACAAATCCGAACAACATTGCAAGTCCACCGACCAGAACTATTCGTATTAATTGTGCCTGTTCAATATCGTGGCTTAGTTTATCGATACGGGCGCGTTGTTCCAGCCGACTTTTCTGCGATTCAGCCTTTATTCGCTCAGTGTCAATTCGTTGCCGAAGTTGGCTCACCCGCGTTTCGCCCGCGAATTGGTCACGTTCGGCTTCGGCTCGTAAACGGGCAATCTCTGCCTGTCGGCGAACATTTATTAGCTGTTGCTGTTGAATGATCCGCTCCCTATCGGCTGCCAGCCGGACTTGATTGATGTCATATTTTTTCTGCACCGCCGATAGCTCCTCAACCCGTTTAAGGTTCGTCAGACTATCCCTTAGCATACTGTATTCTTCATACATGGTCAGTGCCTGAGCAGGTTGATTGGCAAATCGGTAGGCCTGATATAAGGATTGTGTAGCCATCTGCTGAATGCGTATATAACCCGACTTACGCGCTACAGCAACGGCTTTTTCACCAAATTCGATGGCTAAAACAGGCTTGTTCGTTAAGGCATACCCTTCGGACAGGCGAGCCCAGACAGCCGCCTGTCCAGCTCGATCGTTGAGTTGAGTCCAGACGGCCAGTGCATCGTCAAAAAATTTGATTGCCTGTTCGGGCTGGTGTCGGCTAATAAAAAAATCCCCTAACCGTTCGTTAGTATACGCGACATTCACCTGCGAATGTACATCTACAGCAATCTGTCGGCTCGCTTCATATTGCAGACGAGCCTGCTCATACTGGCCCCGAATTTCATAAACTTCGCCTATTTGTGTGATTGCCTGACTCGTTAGTAATTTCCGATTTTTCGGGGTCAGTAAGGTATTAAAACTCAGTAGATTCTGCGAAAGCTGGTAACTCCGGAGCGCATTATCATACTCTTTTAACAACATGTAAATGTCGCCCATATTCATTTGAACCTGCCAGCGAGGAGAACTTTCACGCGGTAATTTGACGCATAGCTCAGAAGCGTGCTGATTAATACGAAGCGCTTGTGGGTAATTGCCTTTTACTGTTCGCAGGTAATGTTCCTCCAACATCATCCCCCGCACGGCATACAGCATATTATGGTAACGTAAAGCTTGTTGTTCTAACTGCTGTGCATACAGAAAGCTACTATCGCGCTGTTGGCCACGCATTTGTTTAAATACCAGTGCCATAAAGCGTAATCCTTCAAGATGCAGGGTATTCTTGTGTCGACCAGGTGGTAAAAGAGCAGCGATTTGCCGATGTGTTCGACCAAGCGTTAGTAAGCTGTCCATATAAATGCCATCCCCCCGCCGATCAAAATCCAATTCCGGCAGTTTAGGACACACTTGTCCCAGGCAGGTTATGCACCAGCCAGGCAGTATGATAGCAAGCCAAAGTGATCTCATAAGACGCTTACCAGCTTTTTCAATAACGGGCAGGGAATCCTAAAGTACGTATTTAGTACAGTAAGTCAATGAGTTGAATGAAAAAATTCTCCTTTTCCACTTGATGTAAGCGGCTTACAACGGTAGTTTAAGACAACAAATACCTATTATAAATGAATTGAAATAGCTTGAGAAAGATGTTGTACTTATCAGGGTAGGACTTTCGCCTAGCCTTTTTAAAATGGTAAATTAGTAGAATGATTGCTAAAAATGAGTATATCGAGTATTTATTGAGTACTCCTTTTAATTACACCTGTACTAATATGGCTGACCATAAACCCAACCTGAGCCATGACGACGGTCGCTGAAGAGCAACCATTTAGTGAGTGTAGATCGAGACGCAGGCTATCAGCCTTTGGAGACATTGGTTTTTGATGAGAAAACGCGGGTTAGTGGCCTACTCATCAAGGTGAAAGAAATACGTTTTACGGTCAAACTGTTCAAGCCGGGTGGCCGGTATCCTAGTTGCCCAAAACGGCGACATTGACTGGCCGGGCCGCCGGTGTGGTCATTACCAATGGCTTAGACGTATCTGTAAACCTATTTGTGGCTGATTTAGCCAATGACAATCGGTGGCAGATCGAGGATTTCCATCGAGGGCTCAAGCAACTGACGGGTTCAGAGAAATGCCAGTGTCGCAAAGCCCGTTCGCAACGAAATCACCTGGCTTACTGCTATCAGGCTTGGGTAGCCCTGAAAGGTCAAGCCAAACAAACTGGACAAACCATTTATTGGCTTGACCTTCGCTTTTTAGAGACTATCTGATCAATGAGTTAGCTGGCCCCAGAATTCAAGCAATT
>JANXVQ010000784.1 GCA_025351545.1 Spirosoma sp. | reverse complement strand
ATTGCCAATTCCCTGCTGTGGGAAATTCCGGTTGAATTGCAATACTTTCCAGGAGGCCCGAAAGCCCTGATCGGTCACACTGCGCTGATCGGGCAGAAACGAGCCGGTAAAACTCGGCGTAGTCCAGGGTGACTGCAGACGTACCCTCGTTTCTTTACCGAAGGGCAGAAAGCTCAATTGGGTACTGCCATTCAGATTGATAATTGATTCAAATTGGTAGGTGTCGGCAGTAAGCGAAATGGGAACGCTCACACCCGACGACACGATATCGCTGCTTGGAATTCCCGGTTCAGCCGCCAGCCGTTGATTATTGACGCGAAAGCTAATGGCATCCCGGATACCTTTCATATCACTAATGCCGAGCGATAAAAAAGCTTTATCCCATTGCATAACATCGGGCGATAACCCAAGCGATGCAACGGATGGCTTCTTGAAATTTCCCCGAATCGTTAGCCGGGTATTATAAAGCATAACGACAAAAATACCCCGGTTTCGCTTTTCGGGCTGAATACTACCATCGAACTGCAAGTCGTCGGGCAGAAAATGAGCGTACATCGTTTGGCTTTGGGTTCTTCCCTTGTCATCTTTGGTAACTAGTTGATAAGGAACTGACAGCACAGGTCCACCAATAACCTGCTCATTACCCCATTTCGCGCTAACCTCCGCTATAGCCTCGTTGCGCGTTGACTCTCGCTCGTTGATTAGTGACGTCAACATGCCCGTTGGAATCATAAGTATCAGTACAAGAATACCAATAATGGCAAGTTTCAGCATCGTAGAGGTACGGAGCCAACGATTAACACGATCAAACAACGTAATAGGATGCATAGGATCAGAGTTGTGTTCCATGTTTATTTGTTTTTGAAAGTACTTTGTGTTGCAAAGTAAGTTAAAGCTTTTCTGACTTTGCAAGTTTTGGCGTAAATTTTTTAAGTTGCCACCATTGAGCTTCTGAATCGACTACTTTTGCCATTCGTCAATCTGAAGTAGTATGCCTATTAAAGCGTTTCTTTTCGACCTCGATGGGGTCATTGTGGACACCGCCATCTATCATTACCAAGCCTGGAAACGGCTTGCCAACGAACTCGGGTTCGATATTTCGGAAGAGTTTAATGAACAACTCAAGGGCGTTAGCCGGATGGATTCTTTAGATCTGATTCTGGCACATGGCGGGTTGTCGTTACCAGAAGAGAAAAAAAATGAACTGGCTGCTCAGAAAAATCAGTGGTATCTGGAACTCGTTAGCCGGATGAATTCAGATGATATTTTGCCTGGTGTGGCTACTTTTTTCTCGCAGGTTCGTAAAGCAGGCTTGAAAACAGCCCTTGGCTCGGTAAGCAAAAACGCTGCTCTGATTCTGGATCGTATCGGCATGAGTAACGCATTTGATGCCATTATCGACGGTACTAAAATCAGCAAAGGCAAGCCTGATCCAGAGGTATTTACCAAAGGCGCGGCTGAACTGGAGGTTAGTCCGGCGGAGTGTGTTGTGTTTGAAGATGCCGTAGCGGGTGTTGAAGCGGGCAAGCGGGGCGGCATGTTTGTGGTTGGTCTGGGTTCACCCAGTGTGCTCACCCAAGCCGATTTGGTAGCCCCCTCCCTAAACGCCCTGACTGTAGAAGAGGTACTAAAAAAGAGTGAATAAGTTTGATTAATTATTTTAATCTGTCTTAACTTTGTGGGTAGATAATCGTCTTTTTGACGTTACATGTATACGAATATACCTTTTGTAATAGATCCTACTGGTTCTATGTGAAGTAGAGGACTCATTGGTAACGTGCTGTGTATCTACAGTTATAAATGTTTCTTCAGCGATTAGCAGCTAAATAGATTAACGACAAATTCACTCAATAAATGGCAGTCAATAACCCTTTTCAACCTTTTCGGCACTACCGCAAGGCTTATTTGTCAAGCGATTTAACCGCTGGTGTATCCGTTTACCTGGCGTCGTTACCCCTTTGTCTGGGCATTGCGCTGGCGTCGGGAGCGCCTTCACTGGCCGGGTTAATCGCGGGTATTGTGGGCGGCATTCTAGTGGGGTTGTTCTCCGGCTCTGAGGTCAGTGTGAGTGGCCCTGCGGCTGGTCTGGCCGTTATTGTGCTCGACTCGATCCGGACGATAGGGTCTTATGATGCCTTTCTGGTGGCGGTTGTCCTGGCAGGACTCATTCAGGTCGTAATGGGATTACTGAAAGCCGGTCGATTCAGCAGTTTTTTCCCGAATTCGGTCATTCGGGGTATGCTGGTAGGTATTGGCCTTGTTATTATCCTGAAACAAATTCCGCATGCCTTGGGTCGGGACACCGATTTTGAAGGTGAGTTCGAATTCGGGCAGATTGCGGATCGGGAGAATACGCTCACCGAAATTTACCAATCCTTTATAAATCCTAATATTGGCGCGGTGATTATCAGCCTGGTTTCATTTGGTATTCTGCTTTATTGGGACCGGGTAGCTGAAAAAAAACGTCGGTTTTATGAGTTCCTGCCAGCTGCCCTGGCTGTGGTACTGGTTGGTGTGGGCTTGAATTATTAATTTAAACAATATATGCCGGACTGGTATCTGGGAGACTCCAGCGGCCATATGGTACAAATTCCCCTTATCTCGGCCGAAAAAGGGTTACTGTCGATGATCAATCTACCAGATTTTTCGGCTTTAACTAACCCTCGGGTCTACGTTATTGCTGTCACTATCGCGCTGGTAGCCAGCCTCGAATCTCTATTTAACATTGAAGCCTCCGAGCGCATCGATCCGCTTCGGCGCATCCCATCGTCTAATCAGGAGCTAGTGGCGCAGGGCATAGGCAATATCGTATCGGGTATGATTGGTGGCTTACCTATTACATCAGTTGTGGTCCGCACATCGGCCAACGTAATGAGTAAGGCCAAGTCGCGATTGTCTACTATAATCAACGGGGTTTTATTGTTTCTGTCCTTATTTCTGGCCGGATCGGTACTCAACTACATACCTTTATCGTGCCTGGCTGCCATGTTAATTGTGGTAGGCTATAAACTTACCCAGCCGCATATTATCAAGGGCATTTATCAGCAAGGGGCCAGCCAGTTTATCCCCTTTGTCGTTACCGTGTTAAGCATTATTTTTACTGATCTGCTCATTGGTATCGCTATTGGGGCCACGGTTGGACTACTATTTGTGCTGTATACGAATTCGCAGTCGTCATTTCGCGTCATTCGTGACGGAAATAACGTGCTGGTGAAATTTCAGCGGGATATGTATTTCCTGAGCAAACCCCAACTCAAAGAAACATTATTGTCCCTGAAACGGGGTGATTCGGTATTGATTGATGGCCGGTATGCCACCTTTATTGACAACGACATTTATACTTTTCTGATCGACTTCGCACAGACTGCCAAAACAATGGGCGTCAGTTATGAACTCCGCCAGGTAACCCAACGTAAACGCATTGCCCCAACGTATGCTCCCATTTGAACGATTATTGTTGATGAATAAAGCCTGGGTTCAGGATCGGATCGAATTCAGTGATGCCTATTTCGATACGTTATCGACCGATCAGAAGCCTGACTTTTTATGGATTGGCTGTTCCGACAGCCGGGTTTCGGCCGAACAGATTACCGGGGCTGATCCCGGTGAAATGTTCGTACACCGCAACATTGCCAACATGGTTGTTCCCGGTGATCTGAACGTTCTGAGTGTGGTGCAGTATGCTGTTGAAGTGCTTAAAGTTCAGCATGTTATTGTCTGTGGACATTATGAATGCGGGGGTGTAAAAGCGGCAATGGCGGGTAAAAAACTGGGCCTTATTGATCAGTGGCTTGTTAACATCAGCCATGTGCAAACTAAATACCAGGCCGAATTGGACCAGATACCGGATGATCATAACCGTTTCGATCGACTGGTTGAGCTGAATGTGCAAGAGCAGATTCATAACTTAGCCGAAACGGTCAGCGTACGTACCATGTGGGCTAATCACCAGATCCCGAGTTTGCACGGCTGGGTTTTTAACCTTCGCACAGGCCTGATCAATGAAGTTGTAAAGCTGGTGCCGCCCGTCGTGGATTCGGCAGGTGTAAAAAATATGCTGTCAAAAACCAGTCAGTAGGAGCCAAAGTAACTCTTAGTCTAAAATGATAACCAGCCCGACAATTTAACGGCAAATGGTGTAACGGGAATGCCTGTACGTCCGATATTATCCCGATAGGTGAGCCGATGAATAGCGTCTACACGCAACACTTTGAAAATGTTGTCGATACCGTAGCCAATTTCAACGTAGGGCGTTTGAGTCAACGAGCTAAATCCCTCAACGGCCTCTCCTGCTTCATTTGTTGCCGGGATAACGGCTAAATTTTCTGGCGAAACGCTGCCAGCCAGCACTTTCGCCGTGATTAATTCGCGCCATTTAAGCCGCCGAAGCCCTGGAATCCTGTTGAAGAGCAGTCCGCCAAAATTATGTTCGACCTGCGCTGTTGCCCAACGGTCGCAGATAAACTCAAAATAATTCATCAGGTTATAGGCATTACCCACATAAAAAGACGATTCGTTACCCAGCGGAGTGTACAGCAACGGATAGGGAACGGTAGACGGAATGATACCGACACCAACCGTATAGTAGGTTCGACCCAAAACGCCCATGCGGAAGGAGTGCTTCATGGTCAGGGCAATTCGCTGGTAGTTAAAATCACTGCCAAGTACATTTCGAAGACCAAGCGTGTAGCGTAGCGTATAAATCGGTTTGCGGGTGGCTCCGGCACTGACCCGTACATTATCGTTTTGCAGCATGACTTCGTCAGGAGCATAACGGGTTTCTGAAATCAATTCCGTTATCTGGTATTTGCTCCGAAGCGTCTGGTCGGGGTCTTTTGTTTGAGGCTGGAAGGCAAAGGGAAAGAGTGGCTCGAAATTGCGGTTTCGCAGGGCTACCGTCTGGGTGAAGCCCCGGCCCATTTCCCGCCGAAAATAAAGTAGTTTTTCTTCCTGAAAATAAGGCCGCCGGATAGTGCCAAAGCGTGAGTAAGCCGCAAACAAGGAGTTATTTCCGATGTTATCTGCCGATACCCCAACGCGTTCCAAATCATAACTCTGCCGAACACCAATGACTGTCCAGGGTTTACGACTCAGAATATATTCGACATTTGCCGTATATTTAAACTTCTGATCCTGAGTTCCATAGGCCAAATATCCGCTCAGGAGCCACTTGCGGCTAAAGCCCGTATTGGTGCGCAAACCAAGTCTAAATCGATGACCTTCAACCATGTTGCTGGCGTATGAATAGAGAATTGGGCCCAGTTCGATATTTAGCTTGCCCAACGGTTTATAGCCCAAAACGCCAATCTTAATAATTTCGCCGGCTACTTTGATAAATGGCACGTTTCGTACCGAATCGACCACCTTCATGGCCCGCCACTCGCTGGGCGAGAGCGAACTGGGCCGTACCCGTTGCCAGAAAGCAGTATCTGCTTCTTTATAATCGTCGGCCAATTCAATAGACGGATTATAAAAGCTAATGTCTTTGGGCTGATTCTCAATGATGTTGCTTGATGCCGCAAAAAAACGAATCAGCGCGCCCGGCGCATTTGGTGTTGGTTCGTCGGTGTCAATTGTTACCTGCGTTTGCGTTGGGAAACGGAGACCCGAAGGCGTGGTTTCCCAATCCTGTTCGATGTGCAGTTCATCAACAAAGTTAATGTTGGCCCGCTTATCGACCCGGGCGTCTATCTGGGCCAGTGCCATCTGGAGAGTATCAATGAAAACCGTTCCGGTAAAGGCCAAATCGCTGGCACGCTTGGGTGTGAACTCAATAGCGTAGCAAACCGAATTGTTGAGAACAATCGTATCCTTCATCCGGAATGTGTAAATAGTTTCCCATTGGCTACCTATTGGTGATGGAATGTCTTTTTGTAGAATATTGAGCGAATTTCGGTAAAAATTATACTGCTGAAACGACGCGCCTGTGAGTTGGGCAATTAGCCCGCCATCGCTGACACCCACACCCGTTACATGCGACTTCTGAACATACTCTTTAACTTTTATAGGGTTTGTGCGAGCGTAAAAATTAGAAACCGTTTCGGAGATGAACACCGGTATGGCGGCCTGACCGTTTTCATCCGTAATTGCCGGAAGCTTGCCTAACAGCCGACTAATTGGCCCTGGTCTCTTGTTGTTTTTACGTTTCTGAACGAAGTTATTGATATACCCTTCAATCTTGGTATAACTGTCGTATTGATAGGCCGATAGCTGTGCCGGGTTGAACTGATCGCGCCGATGCACCACCTCGCGTATGACCCGGTAAGCAGGATCACCCTTTTTTGTATAGACTCTCACCTCCTGCAACTTCGTGGCCGTAGCCTTTAGTTGGGCATTAATGGTCTGAGTGGTCTGTGTTAAAATAGGGTAGGAGCCTGTGCGGTAACCCAGACTAAGCACCAGTAATGAGTCGGATAGCCGGGTAACGCGAAACGAGTAATGGCCAGTAGCATCGGAGGTAGTGCCCGATGTTTTTCCTTTTAGGGCAACGCTTGCAAAAGGAATGCCTTCACCGGTAACTGCATCCGTCACCCGGCCCGAAACGATATAAGTTGTTTGGGCCCTTGCCGAAAACGACAAGCCGATCAATATCAGGCCAAAGGTAATCGTACTTTGTAGTAATTGTTTCATTCAATCATTAGACGAACAAGTCTTAATTCTGTTGCCTCAAAGATAGTCAATTGAGTTTACTATTTGGTATAAAGATGTGAAAACAACGCTAATCAGGCGATGAGCAGTTACAAAAGAGGAAAAGATTAATCAGGGAAAGGTAAGGTAACACCTGTATGTGGAGGAGTTACATCGTTAGTACGTTCAATACATTAATTTCGTTGCAATAGACGAGTGTGTGGAAAGTAAGATTGCACAAATTGGGCTAGACTCATTTGGTCTGCACTGGTCTCAATGATGGATATCGTTTTAGCCCGGTTTGGTTATGCCAAACACGCGATAGTCAGTACAGTTAAGCCCATAAAAATAGTTCTGTCAACAAAGTCATAGCAGAAAGCACGAAGAGCGTCTGACAAAACTCTTACTTTTACGTTTGATAACAAAACAGGTTTTGGTTGTTAGTTAATTTAAAGCCACCTGTGTGGCCCTTAGCCAACAGCTATAAGCTGATGAGGACTTTTTATTTACATTAGTAACCCGGAGCCGCCCGGATGGCTCTGTATTGACTACCCACTGATTTTGAACGTTCCTGTTTTTTTAGCCCGTAAAGTTCGGCACGCACCCGAGGGCAGCTTTTCGGCAACCGTTACGCGCGTTGGCATAGCCAGTATAGCCCTCGGGCTAGCCATTTTAATTGTGGCGTTTGCCGTCTTATTTGGCTACAAGCGTACCATTGAGCAAAAGATTTTTTTGTTTGGTGCGCATTTGCAGGTCAGTAAGTTTACTAACAATGCATCCTACGAAGAAACGGCTCTGCCGCTCAGTACAAACCTTTACCGCGATAGCACCCGGATTCCGGGCGTTCGGCATATTCAGGCTGTGGCCCTGAAAGCGGGCATTTTAAAAACCCCCGAAGAACTAACCGGCGTAATCCTGAAAGGCGTAGGTAAGGATTACGATTGGAACTTGTTTCGAGGATCTCTAATAGCTGGGAAAGTGCCCGTTGTTGGGGCTGATACGGGTTCGGGCTCAACTCAACTGTTATTAAGCAAGCTCATGGCTACTCAGTTGAAGGTAGGCGTTGGTGAATCTGTACCATTATATTTCCTGGGAAACCCACCACGTGCCCGCAAAATGACGGTCGTGGGTATTTACGAAACAGGCCTGGAAGAAGTCGATAAGACGATTGCGCTGGGCGATATCCGGCTCGTTCAACGACTAAATCATTGGGGACCCGATTCGGTGGGGAGCTACGAAATTTTCGTGAACGATTTCGATCAATTGAAATCCGCAGCCGACAATATTTTCGAGGTTATGACACCCGACATGCGTCTGACTCGGGTAACGGACCAGTACCGACCACTCTTCGACTGGATGCTGCTGCTCGACCGAAACATGGTCATCCTGCTAACACTGATTACGTTTGTGGCCTCCTTCAATATGGTATCGGTACTGCTGGTGCTGATGATGGAACGAACCCCAATGATTGGCCTGCTAAAAGCACTTGGTAGCAACAACGCGCTCATCCGGCGCATGTTTGTCTTTGTCGGGCTGAATATGGTTGGCTGGGGTCTGCTCATCGGTAATGTCGTTGGGTTATCAATCTGCTTCCTTCAGGAGCGCTTTAAATTGATTTCACTCGACCCCAAAAATTTCTTCGTCAGCTATGTCCCGATTGCCTGGGACTGGACGTCAATTCTGGCCCTGAATGGAGCCACCCTGTTGTTAATTGGTCTGGTACTGTGGTTGTCGACCGTCATCATCAACCGGATTCAGCCGGTAAAGGCATTGGCCTTCAAGAAATAATTCTCGCAGGGGAATTAGATGGATACTGTTACTATAGTGACTTAGGTCGTCCTAAGTTTCAGTAATTATCATGTAATCCATCATTCAATGAAAAAGTATTTAGCTGAACTAATTGGGACATTCTCCTTAGTCTTCTTTGGCTGTGGGGCCGCAGGCGTCTCAGGCATTTCGTCAAGCGGACCCGCCGGTATCGGTTTGTTGGGTATTTCGTTTGCCTTTGGCTTAACCGTCGTTGTAATGGCCTACGCCATTGGACCCATTTCCGGTTGTCACATCAATCCTGCCATCACGATTTCCATGTTGGCAGCGGGTAAAATTAAAGGCAGCGATGCAATCGGGTACATTATCGCTCAATTTGTTGGGGCTACGCTAGCGTCGGGAATTTTATATATTATCCAAAGTGGTGCGCCCGGTTTTATGATGGGCGAATGGGCACTGGGTTCCAACGGATGGGGGCCGGGCTATTTGGGAGCCTACAACACCACATCGGCCTTCATTGCCGAAGTCGTGCTAACTTTTTTGTTTCTGCTGGTCATTTTTAAAACGACGGCGAAATGGGGAAACAATACGATGGCGGGTTTGGCCATTGGCTTAACCCTGGTATTGATTCACCTGGTGGCCATTCCCATTACGGGCACTTCGGTTAATCCTGCCCGTAGTTTCGGCCCGGCTATTTTTGCCGGCGGAAAAGCATTACAACAAGTATGGTTGTTTATGGTGGCTCCTGTTGTTGGTGGTCTTCTGGCTGCCTTCGTCTGGAAAGGCGTATTTGAAAATGCCGTTGCGCCTGAGCTTCAATAACCGTTTTCCTGATCGATGGTGGCAAACTTTAGAGGCTACCACCGATCAGGAAAACGGTTTCCGGCTCGATCGCCTATTTCTGATAGGTAAACTTAAGAATGTAACCTTTGCCCCCATCTCCCTCGCTGGAAATGTATAAATCGCCGTTTGGCGCGAAACAAATGCCTTCGGGCTGGCGAAAGGCCTTCGGGTCGAGCGGTTCAGAATAAATAATATTGGCTTTTTGGTTCGTAATGAGCAAGCGTTTTCCGGCGGAGGTCAGCATATACCATTCCCCCGTTATGGGATGTACAGCAATGCCCGACGGTTTAAATGTTTTCGGGTCAATACCCGCCCCCTTCAGTTGCTCGTCACTCAGGCTCATTTCTTTATAAACGGCCCGGTTCAGTAGATCGAATGAATAAACGGCTTTGTCGCTCGATCCTTTACCGTTTTTAACGGCAATAAGAAGCCGTTTAATTTTGGGGTCATAGCCCAGCCCTTCTACCTCGGTTTTCTTGGGCAAATCGGTTTTTGTCTTCTCAATTTGCGTTGATTCGGGTTTAAACTGGAATAACGTTCCGTTGCTTTCAAGCACGTGGACCTGGCCATCAACATACTCGATACCCTCAAAATCGCCGTATCCACCGAAGCCAAAATCCTCTACTACTTTCCCTTTCTTCGTGTCGAAAACATACACTACGGCTTCTTCGTCCTGAACGCAAAGGAGCTTCTCCTCTTTATAATACGTCAGGCCCGATATTTCTTTGAGTTCTTTAGGCAGCGTGTAATTTTCATTGGGTGTTGTGAGCCGGTAAGGAAGTTTGAAGTCTTGTGCAGACGTACTGGTTTCGGTTTTTTCAGTTTTTTTGGACGAGGGGCCACAGCCCGTCAGAAGCAGCAGTATTCCAAAGAAAAGACGATTCATGAGCAAATAGGTTTTGGGCAAATGTAGGCATTCGGTTCTATCGTTGATAATGACGTTGTTATGAAGGCTTTTTTGTTGATGCCCAGTCTGCTTAGAAATTAGTGGCCTTTTGTTCATAAACATAATGGCGTCATTCAGATTCCCGAAATCGGCATTCCGCCTGTTTCTTTTTTGCCGTTTGCCTGTAATAAGTAGTTTTGTTTGTAAACCCAACTTCCCATGTCCTACCGCCTGACGACTTCGCAAAAGTGGCAACTCGCCATAAGCGTGTTCGTTATTTACTGGCCCATTCGCTTATACGTCAATTTATCGTCGTTGAACTGGCTGTTTATGGCCCGGAACATACCGTTCTGGATACTGGAAATCATTCTGAATATTTTGTTTTTCTACGCCTGGATCACCGTAACGGAGTGGCTTCAACAACGGCTTTTCAATCGTTTTGGTGAGGGATTCTTAATTGAATTTAAAATGCCGGCCCAGCTGGCAACACTGGCCATGGCCAGTGCGATGGCGGTTGTATTTAATATCGCTTTTTACATGATCTGGCATAGTGTAGACGATACGCTGGAAAAACGATTTGGAATTTATCGCGAACAGGAAATCCGTCAGCCGCGCCCGGCAACGCCACTGCCTGTTTCTGAAGAACGACGCAAACGGAGCGACCAGCGAAGACGTGTAAACAACGGCCTGACGGTGATGGCTATGCTGTCAGCCTTTTATTTAGCCGCTAATCGACGGGCATACAGGCAGTTAGAAGTTGTTCAGGTGAGGGCAGAACGGCTGGAAAAAGAGAATGTACAGGCCCAGTTTGCGGCTCTCAAAAGCCAGGTAAACCCCCATTTTCTGTTCAACAGTCTCAGCATATTGTCGTCATTAGTTCACGCTGATGCCGAGTTGTCGGAGAAATTCATTGACCAGTTATCACGGGCGTACCGCTACATTCTGGAACAGAAAGACAACGAGCGGGTGCTGCTCAAAACCGAATTGGAATTCATTCAGGCATATCGCTTTTTGCTGAATATTCGCTTCGAGAACAAATTTGACGTGGTTATCAATGTGCCCGAAGCCGACCAGACCCGGTACAGCATTGCTCCGTTAACTTTGCAATTGCTGGTGGAAAATGCAGTAAAGCACAACCGAATGTCGGTAAAGGAGCCCCTGAAAGTACATATTCAGCTTGATGACGACTGTTTAATTGTCAAGAACAATTTGCAACCCCGCCCACAGTCAGAAAACTCAACAGGCATGGGACTGCAAAACATTATTACCCGGTATGCGCTGCTTACCGATCGACCCGTTTGGGTTGGCGAAAGTGAAGGCAGCTTTGTTATTAAAATTCCACTGCTTACTTAACTCATAACCATGAACGAGCGAACGAATGGCTGACGTGTTACTTACCGTTAGCTCGTTCATTCGTTCCCTCTTTAAGCATATGAACGTAGTTATCATCGAAGACGAAAACCTGACAGCCAAAAGGCTTGAAAGTTTGCTCCACAAATACGATCCGGCCATTACGGTGCTGGCTCGTATTCCTTCGGTAGCCGAAGCGGTGGCCTGGTTTGACGAGTTGGGCACTCCTGTTGATTTAGTATTTATGGACATCCACCTTGAAGATGATTTAGGATTCCGCATTTTCGAGAAAACAAACCTTACGACACCTGTTATTTTTACAACGGCCTATGATGAATACATGATTCAGGCGTTCAAAGTGAATAGTATTGACTACTTGCTCAAACCCATCAATTACGACGAGTTGGTGGCGGCTATAGAAAAATTTAAACGCCTGAAAAAACAGTTTGGGCAAGCCAAAACAACCTCTCACGACATTGAAACGCTGCTGCATCTAATTGGCAAATCGAACCAGACCGACTATAAAGAACGGTTTATGATTACGGTGGGCACTAAAATACGAAGCATCGAAACCGCCGATATTGCGTATTTTTATCTGGAAGAAAAAGTCGTTTTCCTCGTTACGAAAGATGGCCTGACATTGCCCGTCGATTATAGTTTGGATAAACTAACGCAAGTGTTAAACCCGAGACACTTTTTTCGAATCAGTCGCCAGTTCCTGGTATCGTTGCCTGCTATTCAAACCATTCACACATTTTCGGCAGGCAAACTCAAACTGGACCTAACGCCTAAATCACGCCAGGAAGTCTTCGTTAGTGGCGACCGAATGACCGAATTTAAGGAGTGGCTGGGGAAGTAATCCACCCGGATTTGCTAATCCGGTAAAAATGATATTGTAATTGCATACGGTCTCATATGTTATTTACGATATCATAAAGTAGTCTGACACAGTATTTTAGAGCGAAGGATAAAGCCTGATTATCGTATAGTATAGGGCCAGCGTGAGCGAGACAGACTAACTCGGCAGAAAAAAATGAGCCGCTTCCCTGATTGGCTGAATAGGAATTGATAAGAAAGGAGAGCAGACAAGTAAGATCGGCAATGAAGATGTACCTTTGTCGTATGGATAACACCGACCAGCCCCGCAAACAACGCGGCCAACGAACCAATGCCGCACTGACCGTTTCGGAACCCACCGAACTAATGACTTTTTTGATCGCCCAACTGCCGCATAAAAACCGGAACAACATCAAATCCCTTCTTAGTAACAAGCAGATTCTGATTGACGGGAAAGTTTACACACAGTTTAACCACCCTCTTCGGGCAGGGCAGGTAGTAACCGTTGCTGGCAGCCGTGCCCCCGAAACCACTCAATACCGGGGCCTGACAATTATGCACGAAGACGTGCATATCATTGTCATTAACAAGCAGGCCGGGCTGCTTTCTATGGCGACCAACAAAGAACGGGATCGCACTGCGTATGGCATTCTGAGTGAATACGTTAAGAAACAAAATCCCAATAATAAGATATTCATCATCCACCGACTCGACCGGGAGACGTCGGGCGTTATGATGTTCGCCAAAAGTGAACATGTCCAGCGGCTCATGCAGGAATCCTGGAATGCAACCACCAAAGAACGAACGTATATAGCCCTGGTAGAAGGTGTGCCAAATCCGGAACAAGGCACCCTGACGTCCTATCTGCACGAAAGCAAAGCCCTGATCGTGTATTCGAGTCAGAACCCGGATAACGGACAACTGTCCATCACGAATTATACTGTTTTGAAGGCTACTGACGATTACGCCTTGCTGAAACTTGAATTAGAAACCGGGCGAAAAAATCAGATTCGGGTGCATATGCAGGACATTAACCACCCTATCGCAGGCGATGTCAAGTATGGTGCTAAAACCAATCCCATTGGCCGACTGGGTTTGCACGCAGAGGTATTGGCATTCGAGCACCCAATAACGGGTGAATCCATGCGCTTCGACGCACCCGTGCCGAAATCATTCTTAAGTGTAGTTAAGGAAAGGGAGGAGTAAATTGTGGTTAAGCCAGTCAGATAG
>JANXVQ010000755.1 GCA_025351545.1 Spirosoma sp. | reverse complement strand
TGATTCAGCAACGGGTTTGCCCGTGTTTATTGAACGGAAACCATCGAAGCAAACCACCATAAATGCAGCTAAAAACAGCGGGGCACGACTCTCGGCGGCTGCCGCTGCCTCAGTTACGTACCAGTTTATGGGGCAGGTGCGTGGGTTGCTCAAACTTGATAATCCTGAGTCAAACTTTACCGTTGCCCGTACCGAAACGGATGACCTTGGGCAGACGCACATTCGTTTGGCGCAGACACACCGGGGCATTCCGGTGCTCGGTGCTGAGCTTGTCGCTCACTTGACCGATGGCGAGGTGACGCTGCTGAACGGTCGCTATCAGCCGGTTCCTGCCGAGTTACCCACAACACCTGTTCTGTCTCTCTCTGACGCGTCGGAACTGGCGCTCCGGGAAGTTCGCAAAACATCGACAGTTCGGTCGTTTGGCGATAATATTCTGAAAATGAAATCGTCGGAAGGTGAGTTGTGCATTTTTGCGGAAAATGGAACCGCCAAACTGGCGTATCAACTCACTGTTCGGCCGAATATGCTCGAGCGATGGGAATATGTGATTGATGCGCAAACCGGTGACGTTCTGGACAAATACAATCATACCTGTACATTCGTTGGCCCTATTAAGGCATCGGGGCGGGATTTGAATGGCGTAACGCGCACGTTCCAGACTTATCAGCAGAGTAGCAGCCAGCATTACATGATTGACGCGTCGCGACCCATGTTCAATGCGAGAACTTCCAAAATGCCGGGCGATCCCGTTGGGGCAATCTGGACGGTAGATGCGAAAAATGTCTTGAGTGATAATCCTAAAATCAATCAGATAGCCTCAGGCAATAATGCCGATTGGAACGCAACGGCTATTTCGGCCCATTACAACGCTGGTGTTGCATACGATTATTACAAGAATACATTTAACCGAAATGCATTGAACGGCAATGGGGCCACTATTGTCTCCCTTATCAACATTGTTGATGACGATGGTAAGGGCCTCGATAATGCCTACTGGAATGGTCAAATTATGGCCTATGGCAATGGTCGATTATTGAAACCATTGGCGGGCGGATTAGATGTGGCCGGACACGAAATGACGCATGGCGTTATTCAGAACACCGCTAATTTGCAGTACAAGAGCCAGTCTGGGGCTATCAATGAATCATTTGCCGATGTATTTGGAGCCATGATCGACCGCGATAACTGGACGATTGGCGAACAGGTGGCAACCGCTAGTTTGCTGCCGTCGGGCGCACTTCGCAACCTGTCGAATCCTAATCAGGGGGGTAAGAGCAGAGATCCCAATGGCTACCAACCTGCTACTATGTCGCAGTATGAAACGACCAGCGACGACAATGGGGGCGTTCATATTAACAGCGGCATTACCAATTTTGCCTTCTACAAATTCGCTTCGGTAGTTGGGAAAGATAAAGCCGAAAAAGTCTATTACCGGGCGCTAACGACTTATTTAGTCCGTACATCGCAGTTTTTGGATTTGCGACTGGCTATTATTAAAGCAACGGGCGATTTGTTCGGGGCGACAGGAACTGAGGTGACAGCCGCCAAAAATGCCTTCGATGCGGTGGGTATTACCGAAAGCACACAGTCGAATCCCGGCAAACAACCCGATGTGCCGGTAGCCTCGGGGCAGGACTTGCTGCTGCTGGCCGACGCTAGCGCTGCGAAGCTCTACTCAACGGTGGTGGGTGTCACTCCCGCCAAATTTGATCCGAAATCGGCATTAGGGTTACGGCATCGCCCAAGTGTAACAGACGATGGGAAAACGGCCTACTATGTAACGTCTGATAAGCGTATTCGAGCCGTTAACCTGACGGGAACGCCAACCGAAACCGTAATCTCCGACGAGACTATTTGGGATAATGTCGCTATCTCGAAAGATGGTGCAAAATTAGCCGCACTCACCGCCGGTCAGGATGGATCTATATATGTCTATAGCTACGCCAAAAAGAAATGGTCGGAGTTTAAGTTATATAATCCGACCTATACGGAGGGAGTTAAAACCGGAGAAGTATTATATGCCGATTCATTTGAGTGGGATTTCGCGGGCGAAAGCATCGTCTACGACGCCTACAATGAAGTGCAAAATACCAGTGGTGATGCGCTCGATTACTGGGATGTAGGGTTTATTAATGTGTGGGATAACAAAACGGGTGATTTTGCGAAAGGCGACATCGAAAAGTTATTTTCAAATCTGGAGCCCGGAGAGAGCATTGGCAATCCGTCGTATTCCAAAAACTCACCCGACGTTCTCGCGTTCGACTATTTCCGGGAAAGCGATAATGTCTATGAAGTCCTGGCTGTCGATTTGAGTACAGGCATCTTGAAGACTGTTTACACCAACAATACGTTGGGTTTTCCGAGCTATTCGCGCTTAGACAATAAGCTGGTTTTCAGTACGAAGTCAGGGTCGAGTGAAAATATATCAGGGATAAATCTGAGGGCTGACAAACTGTCGCCTTCCGGTGCTGTATCTGTTTTGTATACCGGGGCAAAGTGGCCGGTCTGGTACACACAGGCTACCCGGATATTGCCTACAAAAACTACTCAGACGATTACATTCGACGCTATCGCCGACCGTTTCACCAATCAGGGAGATCTGATACTCAAAGCCACCTGTTCGTCTGCGTTGCCCGTTAGTTTTGCTATAAAAAGCGGCCCGGCTACCCTGATCGGATCAACACTGAAATTTACCGGAACAGGTGCTGTAACGGTTCGAGCCTATCAGGATGGCACTACCCAATTTTATGCCGCCACCGCTGTAGAGCGGTCGTTTAACGTGCTAACCGTTACGGGTACAGAGCCGCTCTGGTCTGACGCGCTGGTGCTGTATCCGAATCCGGTAAGCACGACGCTAACTGTTGAACTACCCGGCACCGAAACCATCGAGCGGGTGTCGCTCCAAACGCTTACAGGGTCTACAGTTGTTCAGCCCATCATTCGAGCCCGTCAGCGTACGGCCACGCTGGAGGTTGGGCATTTGCCCAAAGGCTTATACCTCCTGCAAATCCAAACCCCTACCGGAACGGCCAATAAGAAAGTGGTAAAGGAATAGAGCCAGTCTTGTACAGTTCTTAAGGCTAAAAAGTGAAGTTACTGGTAGCTGTCAGAATACTCACAGTTCGACCCCTGAAGGGGTCGAACTGTTGGTGAGAACAAATATAAAAACGAGCTAAAATTTACTTTGCCTGATCGGCGAAATCAACCACGGTTAAATCGGCGATCCAGGGGCCAACGATGGTGCCAAATGCTTTGTGGGCGGGGTGTGGCAAGTAAGCATCCCGGTCTTTTGCAGAATCGAACGTCAGGATAAACGCGTGCGTCAGGCCATGCGCGTGATCTTCCGGACTATTGTTCGTCCCCCATTTAAGCCCTTTGATTTCCTTTATTTTTGAGGGCAGCGCTTCAAAAGCAGCTATGATTTCTTTCAGTTTCGCCGGTGTTGTTTCGGGCTTGAACTTAAACAGTACAACATGCTGAACACTACTGGTTTTCATCGTTTTCGTTGGTGGTTCGCTGTTAGGATTATGAGCGTATGTCGTGACCGACAGGATTGCCAGTGCTACAAAAGTTAGAATGTATTTCATAAGAGAATAAGGAGTTTGGATGAAAAAGAAAATAAAAGTGCCACCCTACTATGAGTGGCACTAATAGAACTACAGAAACCTATAAGGTTTTTGAAACCTTATAGGTTTAGAATTTACGCCAACTTCGCTTTCAAGTTCTCGTCCAGCGCGTCCAGGAAATCTTCGGTGTTCATATAATGCTCACCAGCCGTTAATTTGGTGCCGACCGGATAAGCCGACAGAGCTAAATCTTTAGTCATTTTGCCGCTTTCAACGGTTTCTACGCAAACAGCTTCGAGCGCGTCGGCGAAATCAATCAGTTCCTGATTGCCGTCTAACTTGCCCCGGAAAGCCAGTCCACGCGTCCAGGCGTAGATTGACGCAATTGGGTTTGTCGAGGTTTTGTTTCCTTTCTGGTACTCGCGGTAGTGACGTGTAACAGTACCGTGGGCGGCTTCTGCCTCCATCGTTTCGCCATCGGGCGTAACCAGTACCGATGTCATCAGACCCAGTGAACCAAAGCCCTGCGCGACGGTATCCGACTGAACGTCGCCATCGTAGTTTTTGCAGGCCCACACAAAGTTACCTTCCCATTTCAGAGCCGAAGCAACCATGTCGTCGATCAGGCGGTGTTCGTAGTGAACTTTGCCAGCAAATTCGGCGTCGTAGATTTCCTGGAAAATATCCTTGAAACGACCGTCGTATTTTTTCAGGATCGTGTTTTTGGTCGAGAGGTATAACGGCCAGTCTTTTTGCAGCGCCATGTTGAAACAGGCTTTTGCAAAACCACGGATCGATTCGTCCAGGTTATACATACCCATTGCCACACCGGCACCCGGGAAGTTGAAAACCTCATATTCCTGTACTGTCCCATCTTCACCTTCAAACTTCATGGTCAGTTTACCCTTTCCCGGCACCAGAAAATCGGTCGCCTTGTACTGATCGCCGAATGCATGGCGACCAACGATGATTGGGTATTTCCAGTTGGTAACTAAACGCGGCACATTGTTCATCACAATAGGCTCACGGAATACCGTTCCATCCAGAATATTGCGGATCGTGCCGTTGGGCGACTTCCACATCTGCTTGAGGTTAAACTCTTTAACCCGGTCTTCGTCGGGTGTGATGGTGGCGCACTTAATACCCACACCAAATTCCTTAATAGCATTGGCCGCATCAATCGTTACCTGGTCGTTCGTTTCGTCGCGGTACTCGATACCAAGATCATAGTATTTAATGTCAACCTCAACGTAGGGCAGAATCAACTTGTCTTTAATAAACTTCCAGATGATGCGGGTCATTTCGTCGCCATCCAGTTCGACAACCGGATTTGCCACCTTAATTTTTTCCATTTGACTTGTTTATAAACGATTGAAAACGATACGAAAACTTGCAGGGCCGCCTGCGCGGTGCAAAAATAGTGAATAACAGTCTAACTCACATACCCCTCTCCGGTTTGCCGAAGCAGGGCCAGCATTTGACCAGACAGACCTTTCCGCCATGTTTGTTGTTGTCGAGACTGGGCCGCCGGGCTTTGACGTTGTAAATCAGCTTCTTCTTGACATAGTATTCGCACTAATCGTATATTTTCCTTATTTTTAGGAGGTTATACCCAGTCATACCTAACAAAATTTTGTGATACTCATGAAATACTGTACAAATCTTTTATTTGGCTTGCTTTTGCTCCCTGCTCTCGTGTTTGGTCAGAGTAAAAAAGCAGCTAAGCCTAACGACCGCCGACCGTCGGACCGCATCGAAAAATTGAAGGCCGAGGCCGTTGCTGCCGTGGAAGCCAACAAGGATCAGGCACAGCAAATAAACGACATGCTGTTCAGTTTTGCCGAGCTGGGTTTTCAGGAAGAAGAGTCGTTTAAATACCTCACTACGCTGCTCGAAAAAGAAGGTTTCACAGTACAAAAAGGGATTTCGGGTATACCGACAGCCTGGATTGCTACCTGGGGATCGGGGAAGCCACTAATCGCCGTCGGCTCCGATATTGACTGTATTCCCAAAGCCAGTCAGAAACCCGGCGTCGCCTATAAAGACCCAATTGTAGAAGGTGCTCCCGGCCACGGCGAAGGCCATAACTCAGGGCAAGCCCTCAATATTGTCGCCGTACTGGCCGTAAAAAAACTCATGGAGCGGGACAAAATTCCCGGTACGCTCATGCTTTGGCCGGGCGTGGCCGAAGAACTCGTTGGCACGAAAGCATTCTACATTCGCGATGGATATTTCAAAGATGTTGACGCCTGTATTTTCACTCACGTGGGTAACAACCTGGGCGTATCGTGGGGCGACAATGGGTATAATGGATTGATTTCGGCGCGGTTTAACTTTGAAGGTCAGGCGGCTCACGCGGCTGGCGCACCCTGGCGCGGCAAGAGTGCGCTGGATGCCGTAGAGTTGATGAACATCGGTTGGAATTTCCGACGCGAGCACCTTGAACTTACTCAACGCTCGCACTATGTCATTTCTGATGGGGGCGACCAACCCAACGTTGTGCCCTCCAAAGCCGCCGTTTGGTATTATTTCCGCGAACGCACTTATCCAAAAATCAAGAAACTTTTTGAAATAGGAATAAAGATGGCAGAAGGGGCGGCCCTCATGACGGACACCAAATTTACGTACGATATTTTGGGGTCGGCCTGGCCGGTGCATACCAATCGCCCCATTGCAGCCGCTATGTATGAGAACATCAAGAAAGTTGGCTTACCAACCTGGTCGGACGATGACCAGCTTCTGGCGCGGGCATCGCAGATTGAGTTGCAGGCACCGAAAATAGATGGGTTAGCGGTGAAATTAGATTCGATGGGTATGCCTACTTCATCGGCACCCGTTGTGATGATGGGCGGTCAGGCCATGACACCGATGGGTGGTGGCTCCGATGATATTGCTGACATCTCGTGGTCGCTACCAACTATTGTCTTGCGTTACCCCAGCAACATTCCGGGCTTGCCGGGCCACCATTGGGCCAACGCAATTTCTATGGCTACACCCATTGCCCACAAAGGGATTGTGTATGGCGCCAAAGCGGAAGCCATGACGTTGCTGGACTTGTTGCTAAAGCCAGAGATCATTAAAGAGGCTTGGGCTTATTATAAGGATGAGCAGACGAAAGACATCAAATACGAACCGCTTATTTCCTCCAAAGAGAAACCGGCCATCTATTTGAACAAGAAAATTATGACCGAGTTCAAGCCGAAACTGGAGCCGTTTTATTATAATCCATCCAAGTTTAAGACCTACTTAGAGCAATTGGGTATCACTTATCCAACGCTGCGCGACGATCAGCGGGCAGCCGTTAAGAAAGAAGTTGAAAAATCGACGGCCGCAAAAGTGTCCTCGTCGCGGTCGGAATAGATTTTTGCTTTTGACGTGGTGTCGGCTTCTCAAAGCCGAC
>JANXVQ010000717.1 GCA_025351545.1 Spirosoma sp. | reverse complement strand
GGATTCATAGGGTCATTTTAGTATTCTCTTTTTCATACGACAACGTCAATGCGCCAATAATGGCCAGGCCAATACCCAGTGATTCAATAACGGACAGGCTTTCGTTCAGGAAAATAATAGCCAGTACAATCGTAAAAACGGGTTGCAATGCCCCGGCGATGGTGGTCACTTTTGAGGCTTTTCCTTCGGCACTGTAGGCCGCGAAACTCGCCAAAACACCCAGCCCGTTCAACATACCAGCCACAGAGCCAAGTGCCATCGTTTTGGTCGACATGCTAAAGTCAGCCCAGCCAAATACGACAAATACCAGCGCGATCAACACCGACGAAACAATAAAGCTGACATACGACCATTCGGCTGAAATGTAGTTGGTCGTCTCTTTCTGGGCGGCACTAAACACCCCCCAGAACAACAACGCCACCAGCGAATATAATAGCCAGGGACGCAGGCCGATTGTTTTGAAGAAAACCACCGGATTGTCAAACAATAAGGATTCTCCTGATAGCATCACGACGGCAGGAATAGCCAGCAATAGGCCAATTGCGTTTATCCAGTTCAGTTTTTCCTTGAAAACTAACAGAGCAATTCCAATGGTCACCAGCGGATACAGATTCGTCACCGGAATTACAATTGCGGCCAGACCACCGGAACTAAAAGCCTCATAAACAGCTACATTGCCGACTATAGCCAGGATACCTGCTAGCAAGCCCCAGAGAATACCTTTCAGGTTTGGGGCTTCTGCCCTCACTTTCTTAAGGATTAACGGCAGGGTCAGCAACATGCCAACGCTGAACAGCAGGTGGTTAGTAAACGGGCTGACATCGTCCGAAATCAGCTTAGCCACTACGCCCCAGGTTCCCCAGAAAAAAGCGGCTGCTATCGAATACAAAATCCAGGCTTCAGGTCTGTTTTTCATCAGGTCTGCTGACTATACTATGATTTTACCAAAGAGTCCCTCAATTCATCTGAACAAGGCGGCACTGCCCAGAATACCCGCCTGCTCTTCCAGCTCGGAAATAGCAATTGTCGCCCTATAAACTTTAAAGGGATTCAGTAAGCTGGGATTATGCAACTTGTCTATCTCGCCTTTGCCGAACGTGGCCCGTAATCCCTTGGCAATACCTCCACCCAACACAATGACGTCTGGGGCGTAGAGATTGACGTAATTATCGATACCGGTTTTCAGGTAACCGATGTATTCTTCCACAATAGCTTTCGCATCGGCACTCCCGCTGTTTTTTTGGGTAAAAATGATTTCTGCAGTCAGGGGTATGTTTGGGTACTTCTGCTGCCACCCTTGGCGAGTTGCTATCCGGCCAATGCCAGCCCCTGAAACCACCGATTCGAGACAGCCCGTTTTGCCACAATAACAGACAAAATCATTGGTGGTAATGGTCATGTGACCGCCCATATGCGCAAACGGCAGTAGCCCGTCCAGTTTACCGTCAATCGTAAATCCAATGCCCAGCCCCGTACCTAAAGTGAGTGCCAAAACGCGACCGAATCCCCTGCCTTGCCCGTAAATCGCTTCGCCTAGGGCTACCACACGCGCATCATTATCAAGCAAACAGGGTAAATCGTGTTGTTGCTGAATTTTCATGGCAAGCGGATAATCTTCCATGAATTCCAGAAATCCATAGGTCGAGTCTACAGTTCCGTCGGCAAACACAAAGCCCGGTACGCCAATTCCTATCCCCGCCAGGACTGACTGTTCAGTAGCAGCTTTGACTTTAAACTGACCGATTGCTTCGCCAATGCCGTGCAAAAAACGGTCTCCGTCTTTGGTTTCGGTTGGCGCAACGACCATCGCTTCTACTTGTCCGGTTTCCAGATTTACCAGCCCGATTTTGGTCCGTGTTCCGCCGATGTCGATACCAATGGCAAGCGTTTTCAAGTCGATGTTAATTAGCCAGTTGAAGTCGGTATGTATTCAGTTGATTCGGTGCAAAGTGAACCTGTATTTGCTTACTGACTGGTTTCAATACCCGTTCGTTGGTTTCGATATGCGTCGTTTGCCAGGCTTGTCGAATCGGTAAGGCTACGTTCAGCGTGGGGGCAGCGGGTTTGTTGGCTACGTTCCAGAAACGGGAAATCACCCCTTCGCCAATACCCTCTTCACTGGGTTTCAGACTCCAAAGCAGCACCGCATCGGC
>JANXVQ010000703.1 GCA_025351545.1 Spirosoma sp. | reverse complement strand
CCGCTCACGGGAGAGAATCGTATAATGGCCTATTATGGCTTAAAACACCTCAATGCAAGCCCACGTACCGGCCTGAAAGCCCTGATCAAAATAGCCGGTTTTTCGCACGAATTGACCATTACGAATCTTGTCTTTGGACTGGGACCGCGTATCAATGCCGCCGGCCGGATTCAGCACGCTAAAGCTGCGGTGCAACTTTTGTTAGCCGAATCAGAGGTAGAAGCTGATGATTTTGCTATGGCGATCAACAAGCACAATAACAGTCGGCGCGAATTTGACAGCAGCATGACCGAACAGGCACTGGCCATGATTCGGGACAGCGACGTACTGACTCATGCCAAAAGTACAGTGTTGTACGACGCCACCTGGCATAAAGGTGTGATTGGTATTGTGGCCTCGCGGTGCATCGAGTATTTTCACCGACCAACGATTATCCTGACGCAATCAAATGATAAAGCGGCTGGTTCGGCGCGGTCGGTGCCGGGCTTTGATGTGTATGAAGCCATTGAAGAGTGTGCCGATTTGCTGGAGCAGTTTGGCGGACACACATTTGCGGCTGGCATGACAATGGCCGTGACCAACATTGATGCCTTCCGAAAAAAGTTTGAGGAAGTGGTGTCGCGAACAATCAAAGAAGAACATCTAACGCCTTTGATTGACATTGATTTGCCGCTGGATTTTAGTGAAATAAGCGATAAACTGTTCCGGATTGTGAAGCAAATGGGGCCCTTTGGTCCTCATAATTTACAGCCAACGTTTATGACCGACGAGGTGTATCTGGTGAGCGAACCGATAATCATGAAGGAAAAACATCTGAAACTGAACATACGGCAGGGCGATCCGGCATCCCGGAAGTCAGGGCAAACATTAACGGCTATCGGCTTTGGATTTGCACACATCGCCGATCAGCTACGTCTCGGTAAACCGTTTTCAATTTGTTATCAGGTTGAGCAGAACCATTACAACGGAAACGTATCCTTACAGTTAATGCTGAAAGACGTGAAAGTGTAGCAGTTAGTTGGCTCAAACAGCAGGATGCTGTTTGAGCCCAAAGTTAATTTGCAGCCATCCTATTGGTCCCTGCTGTTTGCTAACACTATTGGCTGATGGGTCTGAAAAAACCATCGTCGTATGCTCGACAATAGGCTATATAATCCGTTCTAATCTGTTGGGCGTACTGGTGAGCATAGTCTATAAGTGGTTGACGCCAGGTATCATAATTCGCCCCAAAGTTAATCAGTTCATCCGCAATCGCTGATCCTTGCCGACCACTACTGCGAAGGTGACCCCAGGCGCATAATCGCCCCATATTACCAACCAAACTTTCGAGTTTCTTCGTTTTTCCAATCAGAGCGATCAGCGCAATTTTATCCTCAATCGGCTGGAGCTCGCGCAAAACATATGACCCGTCGGGCAATACTAATGGATGAAGCAGGGCCGGCGAAGCTGCCTGAATACGTTTCTGCACCTCCACAATACGTTCAGCTTCGCTGGTCCATGAGGGCTGGTTGGCTGCTAAACGAGTTTGCAGGGTAGATGGAAGAGATTTTTTCAAATCCAGCAGATATTCGGTCCCTGATTTCCCCGGTCCGCTAACCAGAATCATAAAGCGTTCGATACCCAAACTACCTGTGCCAGCCACACGGTGAGCCACATCCAGTACAGTGAAAAAACTAGGGTTAGGCTGCGTTTCGGCCCATGCATTAATTGCATTGCTAATGCGCACTTTAGTTTCTTTATCCGCCTTGCGGATGTGTAAATTACGCTTACTGAACCGAATTTTATGTTTTTTATAAACAACCCGACTTTCCAGAAATAATCGCCGTTTTCGGTACTCAACCGAGCGCAGAAAATGACGGATAACACCCGTTGCTGTTTCCTGTTCCAGCGGCCGGATGTACCCAAGAGTCAATGTGGAAGCATAGGCATCTGTCAGGGTTTTAACTAAATAATTAACCTCGGCATCGTTCAGTTTTAAAAAGTCAGCGGCAACAAACAGACTGCATGTCAGCCGGGCTAAATCGGCTAAATTCGGGGCAAGAATACACTCATCGAAGTCATTTAGATCGAAGTAAGCAATGCGATTGTCTGCTTTGAATGAACCGAAATTTTCAATGTGCAAATCACCGACATTCCATGTTTGCGGGGATTCCAGGATGAACGAATCAGTCGGAATGTCGCTGTTGAACAAATGGCTGGTTCCCCGGAAAAATCGGAAAGGACTTTCCCGCATAGCCGAATATTTTCCTTCCAGCAAGATCGGGTCGCGGTCTGCATTGAATGCCTTTATACGTTCGGGAATGGACGGATTTACCATAAATTTTGTTAATAAATAAGTGTTGGCCTTTACTGTGACTAAAAATAGTTGGCAGTGGGTTGTAATACCGCGAACTTTGCGGCCGTCGCTGGCGGCTCAGTTGGTCTGGCACAGACCCTTCTAGTATAACGTATCAAAATGATTCTTAGAACTGAAAATTTGATTAAAAAATACGGGTCGCGGTTAGTCAACGATAATGTGTCGTATCAAGTCGCACAGGGAGAAATTGTGGGGCTTCTGGGACCAAATGGTGCCGGTAAAACTACATCGTTCTACATGGCCGTTGGTCTGGTGAAACCTAACAGCGGCAAGGTTTTTATCGACGATGTGGACGTGACTGACCTGCCGATGTACAAACGGGCTCGACTCGGCTTGGGCTATCTGGCGCAGGAAGCGTCGATTTTTCGCGACTTAACGGTCGAAGAAAATGTATTGGCTGTGTTGGAAATGAGCAGCTTACCGAAAAGCGAACGAAAAGATAAAGTACAGGAACTGCTTGAAGAATTTAGCCTGACACACGTTCGAAAGAGCAAAGGTAAGGTACTGTCCGGGGGCGAACGCCGACGTACTGAAATTGCCCGTGCGCTGGCCGTCGATCCAAAATTCATTCTATTGGACGAACCCTTTGCGGGCGTCGACCCAATTGCGGTAGAAGACATTCAGAGCATTGTCTCCAAATTGAAGCACAAAAACATCGGTATCCTTATCACCGATCACAACGTTAACGAAACACTTTCCATAACCGATCGGGCGTATTTGTTATTCGAGGGCAAAATTCTCAAGCAGGGAACCGCCGAAGAGTTAGCCAATGATGAACAGGTTCGTCGCGTGTATTTAGGGCAACATTTTGAGTTGAAACGGAAGGTTTAACAGTTGGCTATCTAGCTTGGGCGTTAGTTAATAAAGTGCCTGAACGCCAACAAGGACGGGCTACTTTACTAACTCATATTCCTTTATTAAACTCGAAGCTGATAACTGTAAGGTTACAGTTAAATTCCGTATCATTTCTACTGTTAATTTCCGTTTGCGATTAAGTACTTCCGAAACCCGACTTTTACCACCAATAACACCTACCAAATCTTGCTGTTTTAAGTCCATTTCTTCGAGCCGAATTTTAATCGCTTCGATGGGATCAGGTGCTTCGATAGCGTAATGTTCATTTTCGTAGCTGTCAATCAGTAAACTCAATAATTCAGCTTCATCGCCATCAGGGGTATCGGTAGGAGCGTCGAAAATAGCATCAATTCGTTTGAGAGCTAACTCGTAATCAGCTTCCGTTTTTATTGGCTTGATATTCATTACAGTCAAAATTTAAATCGTTGTAGCATCTATTTTATCGTAGTCGGTATGAGTACCGATAAAACGAATAAATGCCCATTGACGTTGATAATTGAATTTTACAATAAGCCGATAATCATTGCCCTTAACATTAAAAACAACCCGGTTACCAGCGATAATACTGGCAGTGGCGTACGTATTTTTAATGTCCTGTGGATTTTTCCAATCAGCCTGTTTAGCTGTTTCATACCACGTTTTCAAATATTGTTCAGCATTTGAATATTTCCCCCAAAATTCCTTAAGCGTCCGTTTCGCAATAATTCGTTTCATCGAGACAATGATAAGGCACAAAGTGAGGAATTTGTTCTTAAAATGGGAACTTTATTTTAAATGTCATCCCAGCACTTCCCGCAATACGGGCAATGATTTTACTTCGCCCAGGGAATCAATGTGAATATGGTAGTACGTTACCAGGGCGTCGGCCAGTTCGTTACGGGCCGAACGGCTAAGTTTTATGGCCGTGCCGAGTGGCTGACGCAACATGATGTTGAGAGCCGTTTCCATTTCATTGTCGGGCAGGAAAGGGTATGAGTTTTCGCGAAGCTGGCTCTCAAACTCGCGGGACGATTCAGGGCCAAAACCCAGAAAAAACGATAGCTTCAGCAGAAAGATGAGGTGAAAGTTTTCGTAGTTTATCTTCGCTTCTTCCAGAAATAGAACTGAATCGACCAGAAACCGAAATAATACCGGGCTGCTGGCTTCTTCTTTCAGAACTTTATTCAGCATCTCCGTCACAAACATCGCAATGGTTGACTTGCCAACTTCAAATGGCAAACTCTGAAACGGATAACTGGTTTTTACCTCCGAAATTCGGTGCAGGTTGCGGTCGTTTTTGTAGTAAACAACCATTTCCAATAATGTCAGTGGTTGAAACAACGCAATTTTGTTATTCTTACTTCGCGCTGTTCGAACACTGTTGACGATATAGCTTTGCAGGCCGAACTCTTCGGTATAAACGCGGGCGATAATGGATGTTTCGCGGTAACGAATATAGCTAAGGGCGATGCCCCTTGTTTTTTGCAGCATCTTGGGTTCACAGTAAACTATCTAAGATAACACCTTTTACTGAAAAAGTCATCTGTTTGTTCGCCAATAGTACTTCGTTCGTCGCTCATGAAACTTTATAAAACCCGCTCCGGCATCATTCTTGAATCTGCCAATCAATTCTATCTTGCTCCAACAAATGATTGGGATGCTTTCGTCAATCAGGATAATTTACATGATGTTTTACAGCAGTTAACAACATCGACAGTCGCATCGGACGAGTATCAGGACTGGACTAAAACCGAATTGCTGGCTCCTATCGGTCGGCAGGAGGTTTGGGCATCGGGTGTAACATACCTGCGTAGCCGTAATGCGCGTATGGAAGAGTCTAAAAAGTCGGGAGGTGATAATTTCTACGACCGTGTTTACGATGCCGAACGGCCCGAATTATTCTTCAAATCGACACCGGAACGCGTTGTGGGACCGGGTGATAATGTCCGTATCCGTGCCGATTCTACCTGGAATGTGCCGGAACCCGAATTGACATTGTTCACAACATCGTCGGGTAAAATTGTGGGCTACACCTGTGGTAACGATATGAGTTCGCGGAGCATTGAAGGCGAAAATCCGCTGTATTTGCCCCAGGCCAAAAGCTACGATGGCAGCGCTTCCCTCGGGCCATGCTTGTTTGTTCCTGAAACGCCCATCGCTCCCGAAACGCAAATTCGGCTGGAAATCATCCGTGATGAGCAGGCGGTTTTCACAAACAGCATTGCCATTAACCAGATGAAACGCCAGCATACCGAACTGGTGTCGTTCCTGTACCGCGAATGTTCGTTCTCATACGGTTGTTTCCTGATGACCGGCACCGGCATTGTTCCACCCGACGATTTTACCCTCCTCCCCGGCGATGAAGTTAGTATTACAATAGACGGGATAGGGACGCTGACGAATGTAGTTGGATAATGTAGAGACGCATACTTGCGTCTCCTGTGCGTCAGCAATATGTGATAAGAAAACAAATTGCTGACGCGTAGAGACGCAAGTATGCGTCTCTACGCGCTAATAACCCGAATACTTTTCTGTACTACTTCCACTTTTGATCGTAACGCTTCCAGCGAATCGTCCATGACTGTCACATGGCCCATTTTGCGGAATGGTTTGGTGATGGCTTTTCCGTAGAAAAAAGGAAACACACCGGGCATGGCCAGCAATGTCTCCAGTCCTTCGTAAACGGCCGGACCGGTGTGACCATCTTCGCCAAGGAGGTTCACCATAGCGGCTGGTTGGTAAGCCGTTGTGTCGCCGAGAGGGTAGTCGAGAATGGCTCGCCAATGCTGTTCGAACTGCGATGTAACGTTGGCCCGCATGGTTTGATGACCGCTGTTGTGCGGCCGTGGAGCCACTTCGTTAATCAGAATCTCGCCCGATTTGGTTAGGAATAATTCAACCGCCAGCAAGCCGACAATGCCAAATGCATTGGCCGTTTTTCGGGCGATGTCCTGCGCCTGCTGATTAATTTCAGCCGAAATTTCAGCCGGGGCAAACAAGTATTCAACCAGGTTCAGTTCGGGATGAAATACCATCTCGACCGTTGGAAATGTCTGTACATCGCCCTGTTCGTTACGAGCAACGATTACAGCCAGTTCTTTCTCGAAATCAACCGCTTTTTCCAGTACGCCCGGCGCATCGAACGCTTTTCCGACATCGGCAACGGACGTAATCCGCTGAACACCCCGGCCATCGTAGCCATCGCGGCCGAGCTTATGAAAGGCGGGGAAAAAATCGGGCTGATGAATTTCCAATAGCGCTACGTCGGCCCGGTTTTCGGTCAGAATAAAATCGGCGGTGGGTAAATTATGGTCGCGATAAAACTGTTTCTGTAGTCGTTTATCCTGAATAATGCGAATGACCGACGGTTGGGGAAACACACGCTTGCCTTCTCGTTCGAGTGCTTCAAGGGCTTCTACATTGACCCGTTCAATCTCAATTGTCAGCACATCAACCGACTGTCCAAACTGGTAAACCGTGTCGTAATCGGTCAGTGAACCCTGCGTGAATTGTGTACAGAGATGACGACACGGCGCTTCTGCGTCGGGATCAAGAATGTGAACGCGGAGATTCCAGTCAATGGATGCTTGCAGGAGCATGAGGCCAAGCTGGCCCCCGCCGAGGATACCGATAGTAGGTGTCAAAATAGCGAAAGAGTTAAAGACCGGCCCGCCAGAGCGATGAAACCGGCCCGCCGGAGCGGAGGGTACAAAATTACCTAATCACTCTTTCACTCTTTCGCTATTCTGTAATTTTTCTTATAGACTGCATAAAACCCCTAAGTCCACTTATTGGGTTGTATTAATTAATAGCCGGTATAAAACGGAACTAGTTGTGGTGTCGGGTTTGAGAACC
>JANXVQ010000671.1 GCA_025351545.1 Spirosoma sp. | reverse complement strand
GCAATGGCTGACGCGAACTGTCGGGTTTGAGAACCCGACACCACATCTACCACATCTAAACCCGATGAATCAAAAATCAATACCTCAAACCTTCACTTCCCATGCCCTCTCTTTCCAAACGACAATTTTTAAAAACCCTCGTTGGCACAGCGGCCTTATCGACATGGGCAGGAGTGGAAGAGACGCTGGCCACTGTGGCGCATATACCCGCCACAGCACTGGCACAGCAGGAAGATTTCTGGGCTAAAATACGGGCGGCCTATCCGGTAACGACTGATTTCATCCAACTCGAAAACGGTTATTACTCGCTGGCTGCGCAACCTGTCCTGGATGGCTATTTGCAGCATATCCGCGACATAAATACCGTGTCGTCCTATTACATGCGGACGCGCCAGTTTGCCGACAAACGGGAATCCCAAACCCAACTGGCAAAATTGCTGGGGTGCTCCCCCGACGAGCTGATTATTACCCGCAACACCACCGAATCGTTGGATACGGTCATTGCAGGCCTGAACTGGAAAGCTGGCGACGAAGTGATCATGGCCGAACAGGATTACGGCGCTATGCTCGATATGTTTCGGCTTCAGGCCCGGCGGTACGGCAGTATAAATCGGACGGTTTCGCTGCCTAATCACCCCAAAACAGACGAGGAGATTGTCAGTCTGTACGAAAAAACCATTACGCCCAAAACCCGGCTTCTAATGGTTTGCCATATGGTCAACATCACGGGCCAGATTCTGCCCATCCGCAAAATTGTCGATATGGCCCATAAACACGGCATTGAAGTTTTGGTGGATGGCGCACATGCATTCGGGCAGTTGAATTTTACACTAACCGATCTTGGCGGTTGCGATTACTACGCCAGCAGTTTACATAAATGGCTCGGCACACCGCTGGGCGCGGGAATATTATATGTACGCCGGGACAAAATTCCGGCACTCTGGCCACTGTTCGCCGACAGCAGTGTTGCCGACGACGATATTCGGAAACTCAACCATACCGGAACTCACCCGGTAGCCACGGATTTAGCGATTCAGGATGCCATCAAATTCCACGAGGGAATTGGTATTGAGCGTAAAGAAGCCCGGCTCCGATACCTGCAACACTACTGGACAGATCAGGTACGTCGTCATCCAAACATTAGTCTGAACACGCCCGAAAATCCCGGCCGTTCCTGCGCTATCGCCAACGTAGGTGTAGTAGGAAAAACACCGGCTGAGCTGGCTAAAATTCTGTTTGAGAAGTATAAAATCTTCACCGTTGCCATTGATGGTGCCAACGTACACGGGGTGCGCGTTACGCCACATCTGTACACGACCACAGCCGAGTTAGACTCGTTTGTGCGAGCGTTGAAACGACTGGCTGGCTGAGAATTTACTCGAATGAAAATAGGATTAATTGTTTTTTTTGCCAATATATGCAGAGTGTAACGCATCAATTAGCCAATCTTTAGCGTATTGATTGTAATGTTCTGTTCGTTTTTTTCGTAGTTTTCGATTACCTGTTCTTTACTAGTCTGACTTATTCAAAAATCAACTGCTTATGAAGCGTTATTTTTATTCTCTATGTTTTTTTGTAATGGCCTTAGTTGGTCTGAATGCCTGTTCTAAGTCGAACGACCCAGTGGTGGCTTCACCGGTAGTAGCTCGATGGGAGTTGAATAGAGGTATAGCCAGTAGTTTCCCTACTTCTTTAAGCATCAACGGGGCAGGAATAGACTTATATTATTTAAATTCAGAAGGTTCGACTTTAGACGTATACTCTGATAATACATTTAATGAAAACTATCGTTCAGTTTTAGTGTCTGATGCCGAAGGAACATGGAATTTCACGAATAACGTATTGAGTTTAAAGTACAATAAAGGACAACAGGACGCCTATAACTATGTTAAAACTAAAAATATTGAAGAGCTTACTCAAGTTACGCCTTTGAGTTATTCCCTTCCAGTATCTAGCACCGCAGTAGCTACTGGTAAGATCCAGTGGGTATATCGTAAATAAGCTACTTAGCACATTCTATTTATCAATAGCCGATGGATTCCATCGGCTATTTTTCGTCAATTTGTAGTGAGTGTCCCTTCATCAATCAATACCGCCTTCCTATGACTCCCCGTCCTCTCCTTATCTGTCTGTTTGCAATTACTGGTGTTGTCAGTCTGGCGCAAACTCCAATCCCAAAGCGTTCCCTTAATTCAAAGGATATTTATCGACTGCAAACCATCAGCGACCCGCAGGTTTCGCCCGATGGAAAATGGGTCGCCTATGGCCTGTCAACGGTTGATACAACAAAAGATAAACGCAACGCCGATATCTGGATGGTGAGTTGGGACGGTAAAGAATCCGTTCAATTGACCAATAGTCCCGACGGCGAATCGAGAGCCCGATTCAGCCCGGATGGAAAATATGTATCGTTTGTATCGGCGCGGCAGGGCGCGACCAAAGGTCAGATTTGGCTGATGGATCGGCGGGGTGGTGAAGCAAAAAAACTAACCGACCTCAAAACCGATCTGGAAGATTATGTCTGGTCGCCGGATGGAAAAAAGATCGCTCTGGTACTACGCGACCCTGATTATGCTGATTCGGCCAAAACCAAA
>JANXVQ010000792.1 GCA_025351545.1 Spirosoma sp. | reverse complement strand
ATGCAGAATTGATGATACTTAGGACTATTAATCATACTTTTTTAGTACACATATTAATGCAATCAACCCTATGAGATGGATACAGGTTATTGATCCACTTAACAATATAGCTTTGTCCGTCCTGGTCGCGGCTGTGCCCATTATCTTCATTTTTTGGGCACTGATTATCAAAAAAATGAAGGGATATCAGGCTAGTCTGATTGCTATTGTCATTGCCACAGTTATTGCCATTCTGGTGTATGGAATGCCAGTAAAATTAGCGGTTCTTTCAATTGGGCATGGCGCTTTATACGGCCTTTTTCCAATCTGCTGGCTGGTGGTTATGTCGGTGTTTCTTTTCAACCTAACTGTTAAAAGCGGCCAGTTCGAAATCATTAAGCATTTTATGGCGTCCATCACCTCCGACCGGCGGTTACAGGCGCTGTTGATTGCCTTTTCGTTCGGGTCATTTCTGGAAGGAACGGCGGGTTTTGGCGCACCGGTTGCGATTACAGCCGCGATGTTGGTTGGTTTGGGATTCAACCCACTCTATGCATCGGGGATTTGTCTGATTGCCAATACGGCACCGGTTGCGTTTGGCTCCATCGGTATTCCCATTACAGTAGCCTCGCAAGTATCCGGCATTCCTGAGTTGCCCATCTCACAAATGGTTGGACGTACCCTGCCAATTCTGTCGATCATGCTGCCCTTTTATCTGGTTATGATCATTGCGGGTTTTAAAAAGGCCAGAGAAATATGGCCTGCTGTGATGGTATCGGGCGTTTCGTTTGCCTTTCTTCAATGGTTTTCATCCAATTATTTAGGGCCTTCTCTGCCGGATGTAATTGCGGGTTTAGGCTCGATTATCTGCCTGATGGTTTTCCTCCGCTTCTGGAAGCCTAAAACCGTCTGGCGCTTTGCTAACGAACCAGCCCCTACGTTTGACGCCAGCATAACCTATACCAGTGGACAAATGCTACGGGCCTGGTCACCATTTATTGTGCTGACCATTATGGTGATTGCCTGGGGAATGCAACCCATTAAAGATGTACTCAACTCAATTGGTATGTTCCAGTTCGAGTTTCCGGGTCTTCACAATGCTATTCAGGGACAAGATGGCACAGTTCTCTCTAAGCTATTCAAAGTTACTTATTTATCAGCCGCTGGCACGGCCATACTCATGGCTGACCTTGTGGCCATTCCGCTCATTGGCCTGACCTATAGCGAAGGCGCTAAGGTTTTCGGGGCCACGTTGAACCAACTGAAATTCCCGATTCTGACAATTGCCGCCGTGTTAGGATTTGCCTACATTTTGAACGATTCGGGTATTACGCTAACGCTTGCCGCAGTGCTGGCCAATACGGGATTCATGTTTCCATTTTTCGCGCCAGTGCTAGGTTGGCTGGGTGTATTCATTACGGGTTCTGATACGTCGGCCAATGCCCTATTTAGTAAACTTCAGTATGCTACGGCAACGTCCATTGGTGTCGATCCGGTGGTAACGGTAGCCGCCAACATATCGGGTGGTGTCGTGGGTAAAATGATTTCCCCGCAATCCATCGCCGTAGCTGCGGCAGCGGGTAATCTGGTGGGCCAAGAATCTGAATTATTCCGCTTTACGGTGAAGCATAGCTTCTTTATGTTGCTATTGATCTGTCTGATTGTACTGGCGCAGGCCTACGTATTTAAGTGGACAATTCCCGTATACGAAATGCTCAGCACGGCAAAAACGACTACTAGTCTGGATGCATCACGAGGCTATGTGTACCTATTGGGGCTGGCTATTCTGTTAGTCACTCTGGCATCGACCATTGTCATGCTGGCCAGTAAGAAACCCCAGACGCCGAATCTGGTGAGCTGATATTATATGCCTATTCCCTCCTTAATTAATCTAAGTGTGATGAAACGATTCATTTTCCAAAAAGTAAGTATGCTGGCATTCTTTGGGTTGCTATGCATCGCAAAATCGAATGCACAGGTCGTCCAACGATCCAATGTAGCTGCCCCCAATTTCGAGGTAACCGGGAGCATTTATCCCTGGGAGGTGCATGACGAAGGCATAGATCTTATTCTCGACAATATGACGAGTATAGCCGGGGTAAACTCTGTCTACTTAATTGCAGTAATGCATCAGGAGCACCGGCCCTTCAACAATGACAAATTGCCCGGAACATTTACCTTCAATCATAACCCGGTTCGCCGGGAATGGGATGCCGAAGATTCCAGGGCGTACTTCCGGCCTACCATGAGCACGTATGGAAAAATTAAACCTATGTTCTCGAAGTATACTTGGCTGAATGAAACCGATTGGCTGAAACTGGTTCTTGATAAAGCTCATGCACGCGGCCTGCGGGGAGGGGTTGAGGTGTCTCATACTTATATTCCGGTGGAGTATCTCAATCAGCATGAAGAGTTTAAACAGCGGGATATTAACAATAATCCCGTTGAGAGACCCTGCACAAACCACCCGGATGTGCGGGAATATTTAGTAGCTCTTTACGGCGATTTAGCTAAAAACTACGATGTTGATTATGTGCAGACCTGCATGTTGCTCTTCAGCCGGGCCGACGATCCGGTTAAAGGTGGTACTTGTTTCTGTGAGTCCTGCAAGCGGAAAGGTAAGGCTATGGGTTTCGACATGGAAGCCGCAATCCCTGTTCTGAGAGACAATCCATACGCACAACCTCAGTTGGATAACTGGCGCAATTTCCGGAAAGCGTCCACAACAGAAATCTATAAGTTAGTGACCGACAAGCTGCATGAGGTAAATCCAAAAATTGATTTCAGGCTGAATGACCTGAATGACAGAACGTCTGGACTAGCTCTTGAAGAGTTGAAAAACAACATTAATTCCGTTCACTTATCCACGCACACAGAGCAAAATGGCTACCAGAAATCAGACCGAAAGTCCCGTATAGCCACGACCAAATATTTCATGGGCAACGATATTCCGATCATTCCCGGTGTTCCGACCCGCTTACTCACGACCCCTGAAATCGTAAAATCCAGTATTAAAATTTCGGTTGATGGGGGTGCCAAAGGAATCGGTATCAAACACTACGACGGCTCGCCGTATTCATTACTACGGGCTGTCCGAAATGGCCTTAGCGAAGCGGGCGTTGCTGGCT
>JANXVQ010000618.1 GCA_025351545.1 Spirosoma sp. | reverse complement strand
CTATCTTCTTCGGTAGGCTGGCTACTTTTAGCCAACATTCAGCTGATGTTGCAACGGATCAAGCCCAAAACCCAAATCTAATTTCCCAACACGTTCTTATGGAATTTTCTATGCAATATAGTTTGGCTTGTTTTCCGATGATCGACAAACAGCCAGACACAAAAACCGAAAACAAGTACATCGGCTATATAATAAAGCAACCCATTAAATTTTAGCAGAAAACTGATAAACATAAATGTTAAAGAGAGAAACAAATATTCAAGAACTTTAAAAAAAGTAGCATATTTAATCCGACCCATTGCACGAACGTAATCGACAGAAGACTGTTGAGAGCCAAAAAAGAATATACACACAAAAAGTATACAGATGGCATACAAGATAATATCACTTAAATTCATCTCTGTTGGTTCATAAAAATGAAAAATAATTAGTCGTTTAGTATTCATCTTTGTAGATGATAAAGGATTACTAAATCATTGATTTTGTACGTCTGAATTGTTTTTTTTCGGTCACAGTTTTTGATACAGTTTTCTAAAATTATGACTTGATTAGGTATGGTCGTAATATCCTTATCAAACGGTGAACTTGAAAAACAGCCGTCAGGCGTTCGATTGGGCAAGAGACATACAAATCATTGTCTCAAGCTAGTTCGTGGCTTGGTGAGCCTGAAATCAACTCAGAATGGCTTTGTATGTGGTCTCTTCTCGATGATTATTCATAGATGTCTTTTCTAGATAGATTGAAGATAAGGGACTAAGAACGTAATCTTTTTACGTTCTTAGTCGGACCATAATGATTCTACCTACCAATTTTGAGGAAAACTTGAACTTGAGCTTCCTACATCAATGCAGTAAAGGGCCGGTTGCTGGGGCTAAATAAAGCGTTTCTATACTCTGTACCAACTCTCTACACTTCGGTTACTAAGGTGCTCGATTTGCTACTGTAGAGGGATTGGGGACGTAACTAAACTTAGTGGGGATGAACCGGGCAATTTGGGGGACTAACTCAATTTCAGGTAGGGTCAAAAAAATTACTAACTAAAAATCTAGTTGCGGGCCTCCTCCCCTTTTTTAGCAAACGCGCGGTCCTTTTTGTTTTTTGTTTTTTCGCTCGTTTTGGTGGGGGATTTTTTAGTCTTTTCAACCTTATCCACATTTTTTTTAGCAACGCGCGTGGCAAAACTATTATAGTAGGAAATTTTACTATTATAGTTAATATATATACTGAGTCATTAGTAATAAACCGACAAATACCCCCAGTTGGAAACCTTAATAAACCGACAAATACCCCCAGTTAAACAGGTAATAAACCGACAAATGCACCGGCTTTTTCAGACATATATTTTATAAGTCTGTTTTTTAGCTTTATCTTTATTCTATTGCCCAACGGAAGAGGTGGAAATGGATGGACCCGGCATCCCGATTGTGAACATGGAAGATAAGCGTAGTACTCAACTAGTGTTACCCCTCGGCCTGACCTATGAGCCGAAACACAAGGACATTGTTAAACAGCACTGGAATGTAACGTTCGCACGTCAGGGACGTATGAGCGTGGCTGCCAAACGGATTATGGCCCGCGTAATTGACCAAATCCGAGATGATGATTTTAAACTACGTCCTTACTACCAGTTTCGTATTGCGGACATCATTACTGACTCCGGAATAACCAAAGAAACCGCTTACAAAGAGGTTCAGGGAGCACTACGTGAGTTACTGGCTGCTATTTGGGAATTTGAAAGTATAGATAAGTCAGAATGGTTCGCTCGGCACCTACTCGACTCAACAAAGGAACGAGCCGTTGGGTATAAAGACGGAATTATCACGGTACTACTAAACCCCCAATTAGAACCGTATTTTATCCAGATCGCTCACTATACAACACATCAGCTTAATAACTATATGGGCCTCAAAAGCTGGTACTCGATGCGCTTCTTCGAAATTTTGTCAGCCTACCGAGATACGGGTGTATGGTGTCCTACTATTGAGCAGTACCGGCAGCTTATGGACTGCGCTCAGGAGAAAGACAAACGAGGTAAGATCAAGCGAGACAAAGATGGGAACGCCAAAATGAAGTATCCCGATACGCGAGACTTAATTAATCGCACGATTACCGAGCCGTTGGAAGAGCTAGCTAGTACAAATCTGGCGTTTAGCTATGAGCCAGTTTATGAAACGGACCGTATGACTAGGGGTCGCAAGAAAATAACTGGCTTTAAATTTACTCTCAAACGTAAGCAGGATGGGAAGATACCAGAGTTCTGGCTACAACATACGGTTATATCTCAGGTGATTGCAAGCCTCAGAACCTGGAAGGTAACAGACAAAAATATTGCTCTGTACTTAGAAGATGTTGGTACAAAAGCCGCTAACAAATTGGTATATGATTGGCAATTGAAAGATAATTCAGATGATCGCATAGAGGACCGGGTAAAGTACTGTAATGCCGTATTCGTCAAGATGGGTAAAGCCGCTCAAGAACGACTAAAACAGGAAGTAGAAGCCGTAATAAGTACCACTGAAACTTTATAAAAGCTCTTTAAAAAAGAATCGCATGATTAAGGAAGGGAACATAGACTTCGTAGTGGAGAACGTCACTCTTACCGAGGAGGATCGTAGATTGATCAGTGCTTGGATTCAACAAAGGAAGGCAGAAATAAAGGCTGATAAATCTACTTCAGAAAAGGAAAATTCTGAACAGCATAAAGAACCTTTACACGAATAACATTAAAGTCCGAATATGCGGACTTTAATGTTATGTAAATATATAAGTATCTAACAATCTTGCTATTAATTTCAGAAATTAGTCTCAAACACACCTATTTACTAACCTGAAAACAGGTGTAAAAGCAGGTGTATTTATTCACCTATAACATACCTTTTTCTCTCTCTTTGAATTTTCTCATCAATAGCTTCAATTATCCAATCTTGAAGGGAAATACCCAACTTAGGGCTTGTCGGCTTACGTGGCCGTTTGGCCCTTAACTGGTCAACCTCTGTAAGCTGGCTAGACATGATTTTGATATTGAAGTTCTTAATTTGATCCTGCGGCTCAGCCTGGCCAACGGTTGTACTACCTCGATTTATAATTTCCTCGATTTTCTTTTCCTGTCCCTTAGTTGTCTGTTGCTCGTCAGCTTTAGCGGGTGCTACCTTCTTAGGTGGTGGTGATACTGCCATAGATTTATTTTTTAATGCCTGTAACGTGGCTAAATAATGCTTCTACTTCGGTGACTGCTTTTTCATCAATAGGTATCATTTCAAAAACGGACAGCCCTTTACTAGCTGCGGTAGCAAATGCCTTGCGGTTAATAACTGCATAGTCCACAAAGTTCAGTTCTTCGTTTTCTCGCAAAACCTCCGTTGCTTCATTGTTATCAGCTCCACGCGTATCAGCTTTGTTCAAAAAAGAATAAACCTGTAGTGGCGTGGATCGGCTTCCCTGAATCTCACTTAATAAGGCTTGTACTTTGGAGAGTGTCCAAATCTCGTAACTACGGGGAGCAAATGGGATCAAGTATATATCAGAGACAAAAAGTGCAGCTCGTTGGCTAGCTGTGTCACGCCCTCCAGTATCAATAACAATGTGATCGTACTTAGGTCGTAACTGTTCTATCTGTCTGCGAACGGTCGGCCCGTTAAGTTGCACAAGGGTATAACCTAACTGGCCTTTTCTAGTCTCCTCTCGCCAAGCAGTGAAATCACTTGCGCTTTCCTGCTCATCAGCATCTACTAATAAAACATCAGCTCCTCGTTGAGATAACCACACAGCTAGATTTGTTGATATCGTTGTTTTACCCGTACCTCCTTTTATACCCCCTATGGTGAAAATCATGCACTTACCTAACCTATTAAGGTGTGTTTTATGGTGTTAAAATTAACCTGTTTTTAGGTGTAAAAAACACCTACACCACTATGTAATATATTTTTGCGTAGGTGTTTTTTACACCTAAAAACAGGTTAATTTTAACACCATAAAACACACCTTAATAGGTTAGGT
>JANXVQ010000594.1 GCA_025351545.1 Spirosoma sp. | reverse complement strand
GCAATGGTGCTACGGCTGCCCTTTACAATCGGCTTGGATTGGCCGAATACGAAGCTATGGAAGCATTTGTGCGCTGGCAGTTCTAACCAATAGTATCAACTTGATTTAAGAGCCATTTCCTCGGAAGTGGCTTTTTTTAGTTTATTGACTTTTCACTCAGTTACTGATTGTGATATAAAAATTGAATACAATGGCATGATTACATAATAGTTGTATTATATAGCTCTTCGTTAGAAATATGGCCAGACAAAACAAACAAAGAACACTCCGGTTATTTGCGTTACATGAGTTTATTCAGAATCACTTCACAAAATCTGACTGGATCAAGGTGGCCTATCTTACCGATAACCTTGAGTTGATAGAAAATCACCCTCGTTTGCTGCGTGGTCTGGATTTTAAAGACGATGATTATGAGGGAAATAGCTTGCAGGTTTTGTCAAAATTAATCAGCGAAAGCAGCAGTAATTTGTATGAGATTGAGCACTTTGTGGACGCAAAAAAAGCGCTACTGAATCGCCCTGTTCGCGAAGTGCCGGACTTTGTCTCGACCGTGCAAACGATTACGCCCGACCGTGTCATTACGTTTGCACCAGATGTATTCCGGATTCCTGATAAGTCCGTTGAATCGAATGTCTTGTCGGTGATGATGCCTTTTGAAAGCAAGTTTTCCGGAACCTACACCGCCATTCGAAATGTGTGCGCCCGGCTTGGTATCGACTGCAAACGAGCCGATGACATTTGGGACAATAGCATTTTGATCCAGGATGTGTTTGATCTTATTTTTACGTCGAAAGCCGTTATTACTGACTTTACAGACCGAAATCCAAACGTTTTTTACGAAACGGGTGTCGCGCATACGCTTGGAAAAGTGGTCATACCCATTACGCAATCGGTTGGCGATATTCCGTTCGACTTACGTCATCACCGGGCCTTAACCTATTTATCAAATGCCGAAGGTTTATTGAAATTGGAGCAGGACTTGCAGAAAAAACTGGCGAAGGTATTTGGCTGATTCATTTAGTCTTACTTATCGTACCTTCGGGAAACCTTCCCGGCTTTTATGCAATCGTCCGTTTCGATACGTTCCGCCAGTACTCAACGTTCCGATGTTGTTTCCGGCCGCCTTCTCTCACTCGATTTTTTTCGCGGCCTAACCGTCGTGGCTATGACGCTGGTCAATAACCCCGGCGATTGGGGACATATCTATGCACCCCTCGAACATGCTTCCTGGAATGGCTGGACGCCCACAGACCTGATTTTTCCATTCTTTCTGTTCATCGTGGGCGTGTCGATTACGTTTGCGCTGGATGGGGAAAAAGAAACTGGAAAGAATATTTTTGGTAAGATTTTGAAACGGAGTGCGACGCTGTTTCTGCTGGGTTTATTTCTTAATTTCTTTCCGAAGTTCGACATTTCGACGGTACGTATTTTGGGCGTGTTGCAACGAATCGCTTTGGTTTATCTGGCTTGTTCGCTCATCTTTCTGAAAACAAGTCCGCGCCAACAGGTTTACTTGCTCGGCGGCTTGCTAATCGGCTACTGGTTTCTGATGACGGTTGTACCCGTACCGGGCGTTGGCTATGCGAACCTTGAACCCGAAACAAATATGGCAGCCTGGTTCGACCGGATTATTCTGACACCGGCACACGTTTACAAACCAGCTAAAGTCTGGGATCCCGAAGGTTTGCTAAGTACATTGCCTGCTATTGGTACGGGATTATTAGGTATGCTGACAGGACGGTGGTTAAGGGCAGATCGACCACCGGCCGAGAAGGTGGCCTGGCTTTTTGCCGCTGGTTGCTTAATCACTCTCGGTGGGTTAGTTTGGGATGGATTCTTTCCCATTAACAAAGCGCTTTGGACCAGTTCATACGTCTTGCTGGCGGGTGGATTGGCTATGAGCGGACTGGCGTTATGCTACTGGCTGATAGATGTGAATGACTACCGATGGGGTATATTGCCGGTTGTGGCGTTTGGTGTCAATGCCATTACGGTATTCTTTCTGTCGGGACTTATTCCCCGCATTATGAATCTGATTCACGTTGCCCAACCCGACGGCACCGAAATCGGGTCAAAGGAATACTTGTATCGAACGTTCATTGCGCCAGCCTTCTCCGACCCCAAAAATGCGTCGCTGGCGGGAGCCTTGACATTCGTGCTGATTTGGGTCGGGATTCTCTGGTGGCTGTATCGGAAAAACGTAATTATTAAGGTATGAGCCGATTGGCCCTAATTCATATTTTTCTCCTGTAACGCCATCCGAATCAAATCGACGGTATTCTTAGCTCCTGCTTTTCGCATGATGCTTGCTCGCTGATTCGCTACCGTATTAGGGCTTATACCAAATCGGTCGGCTATGGCGGGGCTGCTCATGCCATCCATCAGACACGTCAGAATCTGGGCTTCCCGCAAGGTTATCCTGTTCCATATGGACGACGACGATTTCGGGATGTTCATTATTTCATCCTGTCGCTGAGCATTATTAGGTAAAATCAAATGCCGGATAATGACCGAAGATACATTTGGAGGATAATACAAATCGCCCTTGACTACACTGCGGACAGCCCGCAATATTTCTTCTAAACCTGTGTCTTTCAGAAGGTAACCAGCAGCACCGTGCTGCACGGCTTTCAAAATATAGTCCGGGTTGTTATGCATACTAAACATCAACGTCCGAACTTTAGGGTATTGCTGAGAAATTACTTTAAGAGCCTCAATTCCCGACAGGCGGGGCATTGTTATGTCCAATAACAGGACGTCGGCCTGTAGGTTGGCCAGCATGTCAATCGCTTCGTCGCCATCGGCTGCTTCGCCCACGATCTGAAT
>JANXVQ010000532.1 GCA_025351545.1 Spirosoma sp. | reverse complement strand
GTTAGTCTGGCGGTTCAACAACCGAATTATTGCTGGTCAGCGGGATGTGATGGCGGCTTACGCCCGTACAGAAAGCCATTTTATCGACAGCATGAGCGGCATTGGCGCTATTAAAGCCAATCGGCAGGAAGCGTTTTTTGCCCGCCTAACCCAAACGGTCTATCAGTTTTTTCAGCAACAGCTTTACGATTTGGGCTTGCTTGGTAACCGATACAATTTACTGAGCGAACTGATTGGCGTAGGATTACTCATTGCAATTATCAGTCTAACGGCCTTTATGGTGTTGCAGAAACAGTTACAAATTGGCGAAATGATGGCGATTGTTAGTTTAGCCAGTACGCTGATTAGCTCTGTCTCAAAACTTTCCACAACCAACATTCAGTTACAGGAGGCCCGTGTGGCCTTCGACCGGATGCGAGAGTTTACCGAACTACCGAAGGAATCGGAAAGCGAGTCGTCGCCAGCCATTGATACTCATGCTACATTTAGCTCGTTGACGGTCAAAAACCTTTCATTTCGGTTCCCTGGCAGACCACCATTACTGAGCGACGTATCGTTCTCTGTCCAACGGGGCGAGGTAATTGGTATCGTTGGCGAAACGGGCTCAGGGAAGAGTATGCTACTTCAGATTCTACAAAAATTCTACCAGCCGGAAAAAAGCGGGAAAATCAGTGTCCAGTTCGATACGCTTACGGGCGGAAGTCAGTTTAACTGGTCAGACATAGCCATTACCGATTGGCGTAATTGGGTAGGTTGTGTGCCCCAGCCTATCAAAATTTTTAACGGCACATTGCTGGATAATATATGCCTGGGCAACTCCCTTGAAGAAGGTGAAGCGGTTGTAAACTTCTGCCAGGAGTTCGGCTTTCATGACTACTTCATGAAGTTGCCCCAAAACTACCTGACCCTTGTGGGCGAAGAAGGCATTAACCTGTCGGGTGGACAGCAGCAGTTAGTTGGACTGGCGCGGGCTTTATACCGTCGTCCGCAGTTATTATTGGTTGATGAAGCGACCTCAGCGCTAGACCGGCAAACGGAGCAGTTTGTATTAACCCTGTTCGAACGTATAAAGCACCAGACAGCCATTATTATGGTTACACACCGTAGCCAATCCGTTCAGATTGCCGACCGCGTTTACATCATGGAGAACGGTGTTCTTCAATTGACAGGCAACGCTTCGACGGTTTCATAACCGTAACGCAAAGCATCTAATGTGTCTTTTGTTACAGGTTGAACCTGTAACAAAAGACACATTTACTTATTTATCGCTATCCCGTTGTACTTTCGCACCAGATTTCCTAACTCTGGTAACCGCATGTATTTTCTTGGATTCGACCTCGGCAGTTCGTCCGTCAAAGCGTGTTTAGTTGATGCCGATAGCGGCAAAGTTATTGCTTCGGCTTTTTTTCCGGAAACGGAGATGGTCATTGAATCTCCCCAAACCGGTTTTGCCGAACAGCAGCCGGAGAACTGGTGGAAAAATGCCTGTCTGTCGAGCAAAGCCGTTATGGCGCAAGCCAATATACGGCCTGAGGATGTGAAGGCCATCGGCATTTCTTATCAAATGCACGGTTTGGTGGTGGTTGATAAGGCATTTAACGTCTTGCGCCCATCAATTATCTGGTGCGATAGCCGGGCCGTTCCTTATGGCAATCAGGCTTTCGATGCGCTTGGCCATGACCGTACGTTGCACCATTTGCTCAACTCACCGGGCAATTTCACAGCCGCGAAACTCGCCTGGGTTAAAGCCAACGAGCCCGATATTTACGCACAGGTAGATAAGTTCATGCTTCCCGGCGATTACCTGGCCGCTCGCATGACGGGCGAGATCGTAACGACAGCATCGGGTTTGTCGGAAGGTGCTTTTTGGGATTTTCAGGCTAACCAGCCCGCCCAATTTCTGCTCGATTATTTTGGTTTTGACTCGTCATTGATACCTACGATCAAACCAACGTTTGCCCCACAGGGTGAACTAACGGCGTCGGCAGCTGCCGAATTGGGGCTATCGGCCGGAACACCCGTAACCTACCGGGCGGGCGATCAGCCTAACAATGCGCTGTCGCTCAACGTACTGGAACCGGGTCAGATTGCCGCTACGGCCGGCACATCGGGTGTGGTGTATGGCGTCAGCGACCAGGCCAGTTACGATCCAAAGTCACGGGTCAATACATTCTTACACGTTAGCCACACGGTCGAAGCGCCACGCTACGGTGTTTTATTATGCGTGAACGGCACGGGCATTTTAAATAGCTGGCTTCGAAATCAGGTACTTCGCCGGTCTACCAGTTATCCCGAGATGAAC
>JANXVQ010000490.1 GCA_025351545.1 Spirosoma sp. | reverse complement strand
GGAATAGTAATGACCTCATTTTCAATAGCATCGAACTTGCGGAACTCATTACGCCAGACCGTATGGTCATTAGGCTTCACAAGGTGCAATAAGGCTTTTAGCGCTTCTTTGGCATCACCAATAACAGGCACATCGGCCCGGATGATTTTATCAATCTCCGACGGGTCAATCTCGATATGAATAACCTTCGCCTGTGTGATATATTTGCTGGCATCACCTGTAACGCGGTCGTCGAAACGCATACCGATGGCGATAATTACATCGGCCTGATCGGTCATTACATTGGGGCCGTAGTTGCCATGCATACCCAACCAGCCAACATAAAGCGGGTGATTGGTTGGGATGGTCGATTGCCCCAATAACGTCGTAGCAACTGGAATGCCGGTCTTTTCGACAAAAGCGCGTAGCTCGTCTTCGGCTTTGGCAATCTGAACGCCATGCCCAACGAGAACATAAGGGCGTTTAGCCGAGTTGATCAGCTTGGCAGCCGCTTCTACCTGCTCCTGTTTCGGTATCCGACGTGGCCGATAGCTCACCAGACTTTGGCAGCGTTCGTACACAAATGGCTTTGTCATCAACTCCAATTGAGCACTCTTCGTCATGTCGATCAACACCGGCCCCGGCCGCCCCGACTGCGCGATATAGAACGCTTTAGCCAGGATCTCAGGAACTTCATTGGCATCCGTGATCTGATAATTCCATTTTGTAATCGGCATGGTAACGCCCATCACATCGGCCTCCTGAAATGCATCGGTGCCCAGCAGTTTTTTAGCAACCTGTCCCACAATGCAAACCATCGGAGTGGAGTCAATCAGCGCATCGGCAATGGATGTAACAAGATTGGTTGCTCCCGGCCCCGATGTAACAAGGCAAATACCCGCCCGGCCCGTTACGCGGGCGTAACCCTGGGCCGCGTGACCAGCGCCCTGCTCATGCCGTACCAGAATATGATTTAGTTTTTCCTGATAATCGTAAAGAGCGTCATAGACCGGCATGATCGCTCCGCCGGGATAGCCAAAAATGGTGTCCACACCTTCAGCCAACAGGGCTTTCATCAAAGCATGTGAGCCGTTGATAAACGTTGGTGTTGCTGGTATTTCTATGGTTTCCGGTAATACGCTGGCAATTGCTTCCATGACGTGTGGTCGATTTAAAGTCGTATTCAGTTTGTTGTATTACTGGTTATTATTTTGAAGTGCTCAACGGTTCTACAAACGGGCTTCCAGTTCGTTATTATACTTCATCTGTCACACATCCTTCACTGGCTGATTTCACATTACGAATATATTTGCCCAGTACGCCTTTGGTGAAAGGTGGTGCTGGCTGTTTCCATTCACTTTTGCGATACGCCATTTCTTCATCCGAAATATGAAGGGTCAGTTGGCGGGTTTCAGCGTCGATGGTGATGCGGTCGCCGTTGTGGACAAGCGCAATCGGACCACCGTCGAAGGCTTCGGGCGTTACGTGACCAACGACAAAACCGTGGGTGCCACCCGAGAATCGACCGTCGGTAATCAAGGCCACTTTGTCGCCAAGGCCCGCGCCCATAATGGCCGAGGTTGGTTTCAGCATTTCGCTCATACCGGGACCACCTTTTGGACCAGAATTGCGAATAACAATTACCTGACCCGGCAAAATTTCACCTTTCCGGAGCGCGTCGATTACTTCGCCTTCGTGCTCACATACTTTGGCAATACCATCGAATTGTAATCCTTCTTTACCCGTAATCTTGGCCACCGAACCCATGGGTGCCAGATTGCCGCGAAGGATTTGAATATGACCTGTTTTTTTAATCGGGTTGCTTAACGGACGTACAATTTGCTGGGTCTCAAAGTTCAGATCGGGCGCATCGGCTAAGTTTTCCGCTACAGTTTTGCCCGTAACCGTTAAACAATCGCCATGAAGAAGCCCATTTTGATACAGGTATTTCATAACCGCAGGTACGCCCCCAATTTCGAGCATATCCTCCATGTAATACTTGCCGCTGGGCTTCAAATCGGCCAGAAAGGGAACCCGATCACTAACAGCCTGAATTTCGTCGAGGGTTAATTGGATATCAGCGGCCCGCGCAATAGCCAGAAAGTGAAGAACGGCATTGGTTGAACCGCCAAGCGCCATAACGACTGTCAATGCGTTTTCGAGCGACTTCCGGCTGATAATGTCGGCGGGTGTAATATTACGCTCCAGTAGCAAACGCATGGCCGCACCAATTTTCTTGCACTCCTCTTGCTTGCCTTCGTGCGTGGCTGGGTAACTGCTGCTAAAGGGCAAACTCAGTCCCATTGCTTCGATGCTGCTGGCCATCGTGTTAGCGGTGTACATGCCACCACAAGCGCCCGCACCCGGTATCGAGTTTCTGATAACACCTTCGTAGTCTTCGTCGGAAATGTTCCCGGCGTATCGTTTCCCCAACGCTTCAAACGCTGAAACGATGTCTAATTTCTGTCCTTTATAATGGCCCGAACGAATGGTGCCGCCATAAACCATAATAGCAGGCCGATTTAAACGAGCCATGGCCATTACGGCACCCGGCATATTTTTGTCACAGCCCACTACCGTTACAACACCATCGTACCACTGAGCCGATACTACCGATTCGATGGAGTCGGCAATCAGGTCGCGGCTGGGTAGCGAATAGCGCATGCCATCATTACCATTCGTCATGCCATCCGATACACCAATCGTATTAAAAATTAGTCCTACCAGCCCGCTTGCCTGAATGCCTTGTTTCACATACACCGAAAGTCCATTCAGGTGCATATTACACGGGTTGCCTTCATAACCCGTGCTGGCAATGCCAA
>JANXVQ010000396.1 GCA_025351545.1 Spirosoma sp. | reverse complement strand
TTGGCCAACTGATCATAGTAATTAAAACCAGCCTGACTCAGTGCAATCTGCTTAACCAGAATACTGTATTTAACGCCCAACTTATCGGAGGAACCGGGGACTAATGTCAATGGAAACTGACTGACAACATCTTTGCTGAGTCGTGTTGTTGAGGTAGTTAGAATGTTGGTAGAGACTGCATTGTTCCAGCACGTGTAGATACTCTGCTCACGATTAACGATTTGATTACCTTTCAATTCAAACACCGAATAATAGCCAGCCGTGTATTCCCAGGTTTCGGTGTAGTCCCAGCGGTAATAGTGCGTGTTGTTTTTTGAATCGTGGGTATTCACATTGATTTGCACACCGTCATTTTCTGCCTTCCAGCTAACACTGTCAATGGGCGGTGTCTGAATAACGGGCACATAGTCTGAATAATAGTCAACACCTTTGGTCGTGCGGATGTGTAACCGGTAGGTTTCGCCCTGTTGTGGTTTTACTCCCAACAATGTATAAGAACCGCCAGTGCCCTCTGTGAGGGGATAAGTGGCCTTATTCTGGCTTTCGATGGTCACCTGCGCCTTCGTTTCGGCGGTGGGTACTTTGGTGTCGGCCAGGTTTTGAGTGCGCGACAGTTGAATGGTCGTTGTGGCCCCCGGCGCACTGTCGAAGAAGCCATTCACGACCAGATAACTGTTCGGAGAAACAATTTCGGGTGGCCGATAGGGGTCAACGCACCCGCTCACAAGCAGGGTCAATAACCAACCAAGAACTTTATATGTCTTGTTTTTCATATACGTTTAAAGGAAAACAACCCACGGCCACTAACATAACTGCCCTCCCGTAGGCTAAGCCATACATTCTCAAAATCTGAAATTATACGTAATCGACGGAATTGGCTGCCCAAAAATGGATAGCTGATAACCGTTAATCCGGCCGTTTTCTGATTTAAAATACACGGAATACGCATTGTGTCGCCCCAATAAATTGTATACCGAAATGGTCCAGGAACTGTGCGCCAGCTTTTTAACTTTATGATTGCCTTCGATATTCATGGCAAAATCAGCCCGGTAATAATCTGGAATCCGGTATTGATTACGGTCTGAATACAGCAAACGAGGAGAGCCGTCGAGTATGTATTTGGCAACCGGCAATGTAATGGGCCGCCCCGTGCTGTACGTGAAATTCAACGACAGGCTGAATCGGCGGTTAATTTTATAATTACTGATCAGCGTAAAATCGTGCGGTTTGTCGTAGCTGCTCGGGTAAAAATTTCCCTGATTGATGGTTTCGCTGCTGTTCAAACCGCTGGTGCGCAAGAGTGTCCGGGCGTAGGTGTAGCTGAGCCAGCCATTCAGTTTTCCGGTTTGTTTCTTGATTAAAAACTCGATTCCATAGGCCATGCCCTCCGCTCGCACAACATCGGTTGCAATATGGTGATTCAAAATCAGCGTGGCACCGCTCCGGTAATCGAGCAGATTTTGCATGGTTTTGTAGTAAGCTTCTACCGAGATTTCGATGGTATTGTTTCGGTTATTTTTGTAAAATCCCAGCGCGTATTGGTCGCCAACTTGCGGCTTGATGGTTGGGTCGCTAAGTTTCCAGATATCGGTGGGTGAAATAACCGTGGTGTTGGAAAGCATCTGAATATACTGCCGCGTCCGGTTAAAACTCGCCTTAACGGAGGCCGTGTTGGAGAGGGCGTACCGGATGGCCAGACGATATTCCGGCCCGCCATAGGTCGAAATCGATTTGTTGGCACCGTAAGCAACGGTGTCTGTAATGGTATTCACCGTTTTAGGCAAACCGGCTGCGTATTGATACACCGAACCGGGACCCAAATACGTATAGAATGAATACCGCAATCCGGCACTGATTGACAGTCTGGGACTAATGTCAAATCGATCGCCGATGTACACGGCGCTTTCCAGTCCCTGTTCGGCAGGCACCACATCGGGTATAATTAATGACTCGTTGCCCTGTGGCTGAAAAGTGCCGGGTGCTATTTTATAATGCGTCGCACTGATACCAAAGTCAACCGCGTGCTGGTTGGTTGGGTAGTAGTTGAAGTCAGCTTTTAGTTGCGATTGGCTAATGGAAAAGTTTAACTGATAGGCATTTGTTGGATTTTTCTCGCTGGATACATTGTATTTGTACCCGCTGTAACTACCGGTAAAAACACTGTATAATTTGTTGGTGATGATGTGTTTCCATTTCAGGGTAGCGGTCTGATTCTGATACCGATATGAGGTATCGCTGTTGAGCCGAAACCGATCCTGGCTTAGGTATCCGGTCAGGTAAATTGTGTTTTTCTCGTTGAAATCGTGCGTAACGTGCAGGTTGAGATCGTAAAACTGAGCCTGACTTTTTTGAAACAAAACATTTTGAAGCTGCTTCAATAGCCAGTCGGAATAAGAGGAGCGAACGCCAATAATAAACGAGGTTTTGTCTTTAAAAATGGGCCCTTCCAGCGTAAGGCGACCCGTGAGCAGGCCAATCCCACCCGATCCGACAAACTTCTTTTTGTTGCCGTCGCGCGTTTGCACATCGAGAACTGAGGATAACCGACCCCCAAATCGGGATGGAATGGCACTTTTATAGAGTTCCGCACTTTTAATCATATCAGGATTAAAGGCTGAGAAAAACCCGAATAAGTGCGACGAATTATAAATTGTAGCGTCGTTATAGAGGATCAGGTTCTGGTCTGTAGCCCCCCCGCGAACATTCAGCCCCGTTGAGCTTTCGCCCACGGTTTTCACACCCGGCAACGTTTGTATAACCCGCAGTAAATCAGCTTCGCCCAGAGCCGTAGGCACTTGTCTG
>JANXVQ010000394.1 GCA_025351545.1 Spirosoma sp. | reverse complement strand
GTTGGCATTGGGCATTTTGCTGAGCCTCCAACTCCCGGCTGTACAAACGCGCCTGGCCGTAAAAGGAGCCGAATGGCTATCCGATAAATTACGCTTTCCGGTTACTCTTGACGGCGTTTCAATTAAGTGGTTTGATTCGCTAACCCTCGAAGGTGTTCTTATTAAAGATCGACAGGGTCGGCCCATGATTACGGTCAAGCGGATTGATGCCGATTATAATCTTCGAAATTTACTCGATTCATCGGCGCACAACCTTCATTTAGATGAAGTTGTGTTATACAAGCCCGATGTGCGAATGATAAAAAATCATAAAAATGGGGAAACGAACCTCGATGAGTTTATCGCCCGTATTGAAGAACTAACCTCCGATCCAACCAAACCGAGTCAACCAAATCAGAATATTCCGTTTACCATCGGCCATATTCATTTGGTAGAGGGTGCTTATACGCTCGAAGATCCGCGTGAACCCCTTCTACACAGTCGAACTAGTTTCGATTACAACCATTTTACGCTACAGCACCTTACCGCTGAAGTTAGTAATTTTTTGGTATTGGGTGATACAATTGCGTTTGATGCGAAAGGGTTGTCGGGTATTGATCGCGATTCCAGGATAAAAATACGGCAATTAGATACGCGCTTTCTGTATTGCAATACCAAAATGGATTTGGGCCATCTATATGCCCACATTGGCAATTCGATTATCCGTAACGGGTTGACATTTTTCTACGATAAGCCATCGGCATTTGGCGACTTCAACAGCCGGGTTCTCATACAGGGCAACTTTCGCGACAGTAAAGTAGAGTCGAAAGATCTGGGCTTTTTTTCCGACTATTTACGCGGCCTGAACGAAACCTGGTTGCTGACGTGCAACTTCACCGGCACCGTCAACGATTTCCGGCTTCGGCATACCGACCTTCGGTTTGGCTCCGGCGGACGCAGTAAATTGGCGGGTGATATTGCCTGGAAAGGATTGCCCGACATGGACAAAACGACGGTCAATTTTGCCTTTACGCCATCGGTCGTTAACATGGCCGATATCCGTCAATATTATCCCGATTCATCCTTCAACAAGACGGTTCGGAAATTAGGCACAGTCGCCTTCAATGCCACCTTTGCCGGTACGTTTAGTGATTTTAAAATGAAAGGTACATTCAAGACCGGCCTGGGCAATGTAACAGGCGATCTGGCCTTGAAACTTGCTAACAACTCTGATCTAACGACTTATACGGCTAATTTAAAGGGAGAGAATCTTGACCTTGGCCAGTTGATAAATCAGTCTGACGAATTTGGAAAACTCGACGGCGAAGGTCGAATAACAGGACGAGGTACTGATCTGAAACGAGCCAGCATTGATTTCGACGGAGAGTTTGGTCAGTTCGGGTGGCAGGGTTATGCTTACCGCAATGTAGCCGCTCAGGGAAACCTGCAACAAGCTTTGTTTCAGGGCAAACTAACCATTCACGACCCAAATCTGGCGTTCAATCTCGATGGTGAGTTTAACCTGAATGGACCACGCAATCATTACGATTTCCGGGGCATGGTAGAACATGCTGATCTGCGGCAGCTGGGGTATCTGCGCGATTCGCTGGAGATCAAAACAAATCTGGATATTAAATTAGAGGGTAGTAAACTCGATGATATTGTTGGTACGGCTGTCTTTACCAATGCTGTACTTACGCTCAGCCGTCCCGAACGTAATCTGGCTGTCGATAAACTTACCCTTGCCTCATCGGTCGAACGGCCAGACTCGGGCGGGAATCAACGTTACTTTGATCTCGATTCCGATTTTCTGACGACCCGTTTGCAAGGCACGTTTCAGCCACAGCGCACCATCGACGATCTGACCAAACTGGCAAAGGAATACCAGCTTTATTTTGCGGGTGATGCGGCTGGCATGAAAGCCTATTACGACCAGAAACGGCGCCAGGCAGAACGACTTGCCGGAAAAAAATTGGCCAATCCGAATTCGAGATATGGCGTTGACTACCAGGTTATCACCAAAAACAGCATGCCCTTGCTGGCATTTTTAGGCTCGTCGGTCTACGTAGCTCCTACAACCCGTTTGGAAGGCCGGTTCACGGCAACAAATACCTTATTCCTGACAGCGACTGTTAAAACCGATTCATTACGTTTCGGAAAAATAGGTTTCGGTCCGAGCGATCTCGATTTGACCACCTCTAAATTTACTTACGGCGAAGAAGTGCTGGCGTCGGCGGTTATTTCATCGAAACGGCAACTATTCAGCTCGCTTCTGCCCACGCGTAATCTTCAGGCAGAAGCCTCATGGGATGTTGATCACATTGATTTCACGAGTCGTATTGAACAGGCCGACAGCAGCGGCCGATACGTAAACCGGGCCGACCTGAATGGTGATCTGAGCTTTAAAGGCGACGCCATTGATCTGACATTTCGTGAATCCAAATTGCGCGTACTGGATGGCGACTGGATGCTAAATCCGCAAAGTTTGATTCGGAAAGTTGGCGACGAATATACTATCCGGGACCTCTCGCTATTGAATGAAAATCAGCTTATCCAGGCATCGGGTAAAATTTCGCCCGACTCAGGCCAGCATCTGGTTGTAGAAGCGCAAAATTTCCTGTTAACTTCTCTGAATTCGGTTTTGAACACGACCCTTGGTGGTACATTAAACGGGTCGATGGCTATCCGGAATCTGTACGATACACCAATTGTTGAGAGTGCTATGTCGGTTAGAGCCTTCTCGTATGAGAATGCATTAATTGGCGATGTACGGGGTCAGGGCGAGTGGGATCAACTGGCGCAACGGCTCAATGTAGATGCGCGTGTGAATCGTAACGGGACCGACGTTGTGACTCTGACAGGCAACTATACACCCCAGCAAAAGACCAATCCGCTGGCGCTGAAAACGACAGTTAATCATGCTGATTTAGTACTTCTGGAGCCATTTACGAAGGGTTTGTTTTCAAGCCTGGGCGGTATAGCCACTGGTGTAGTGGCCGTTACGGGCAAACCCGCCGTGCCAGTGTTGAAAGGTGAGGTAACTATACAGGGAGGACGCGGGCGATTTGATTATCTGAAAGCAGATTTCACGTTTGACGATAAAATCTATTTCGGTGAAAATGAGATCATTACCCGGCAACTCATTCTGCACGATCCACAGGGAAATACAGCCTTACTTCGGGGTGGTGTTTACCACGACGGATTCCGGGATTTCACTCTCGGGTTTGATGCTGATTTCAAGAATTTCAAAATTATGAATACGCTCGCTGCCGACAACGATGCCTTTTACGGGCAGGCGGTTATAACTGGGCGGGCAGAACTCTACGGACCAGCGAACAACCTGACTGTTCGCGCCAATGAAACCAGTAATAAAGGCACGCGGATATATATTCCGTTGGATGGCGCTACCTCTGTAGCGGCCGACGATCAAATTCGGTTTGTTAGCCGAACAGCCAGCAAAGCGCCAGGCAAACCAGGCAGCCAAACGGCAACTAAGTCTGATAACGAGATTGATTTGTCGAGGATTCAAATGGACTTCAACTTCGATATTACGCCCGATGCCTACTGCGAAATTCAGTTAGATCGCCAAACGGGCGACATTATTAGTGCCTACGGGCAGGGGCGAGTTGGCATGAAA
>JANXVQ010000393.1 GCA_025351545.1 Spirosoma sp. | reverse complement strand
GCATATCGTGGAAACTCAATGATTCGGGCTTGTTTGTGGCGATAGGGACCGAAGTTCTTCGTGTAATAAGCCAGCGAACCCTTAACCGATTCGATCATATCCCTGACGTTATACGGGTGCTTTTTGTCGTAATACACCTCTACATCAATGCCATTCCACTTCTCACGGGCGACCTCATAACGCGCCGAAATAAACGAATAGAAGTTAAGCGACGGGTGGTCAAGTTTATACTGGAAATACCGTCGGGACGTACCATCCGGCCCATTCTGACGCCATTCCTTGAGCAGTGACCCCGGTGCAACGGCAATCTGGTCGGGCGAGGTGCTAATCGTTGTTTCCACCATTACCCAGTCAGAATTGTTACTCAGGTACGTGTTCATGCAGTCGCCGGTGCAGTCGCGCTCCAGCTTCGGCATGCGGGCTTTTTCGGGCAGGCCGTATTTTTTGCGATCATTTTTGTCTCCGATTTCGCCCTGTTCCTGATAACCAATCTGCGGGGCTATATCGTACGTATCGAAAAACGAACCGTTCTGGCTGATCTGCTTTGTAAACTGCACCTCATTCTCGAAGCCGTTCGTCTGTTTTCGGGTTATGAAACGCAGATGCAGCGAATCGCCGGGAGCCAGGGCCGGGCTGAGCTGATAAATCCGGTATTGGCCTATTGAATCGTTCAGAACCAGCTTCGCCCGGTCCATATTTATGCTGAAATCCAGCCGATTAGGAATCACAATATGCACCGAATCAATTGCTTTGCCGGCCCGATTCACCAGCATGTAATCACCGTTTACCACCAGGTTGCGTTGTTCGGGATAGATTTCGATGTTGTATTTTACATCGGAAATACGCGGCTGTAAACGGTGTTGATATCGTTTGTATTTCTGTTCGTAAGCCACCTGCCGCTTTTCCTGCACTTTGGTCGTCGCATACTGGTTGAGAAAGTTTGTGTTGTAAAAAATGAATCCGCCCACAACGAGCAAAGCCGCTGCCAGACCAGTGAACACCAGCCGATTAACTCCGTTCATGGACTGCCCCGCCGACCGAATCCGGCTACGCCAGGACATATCTTTACCCCTTGCCCAGAATAAAATGGCTGCCAGTCCCAGCACGGCGGCCCAAATTGACCAGTAAACCCGGAACCATGCAAACGAAGCGACATACGGCCCCCAGCCGTTCATATCGGAGTACCGATAATTGGGCGAAGCATTGTATTGAACAAGATTGCTTTGAACATCTAAAGGTGTCCACGCATACGCGTTGCCAATCAGCAAAGCAATCACCATAAAAAAGGCGATGTATTTATTATTTACCAGCGTATGCGTCAGCATCGACAGGATGATAATTGGCGCGTAGCGGAACATATCAATCAGCAGAAACTCGACAACATACTGGCCCAGCTCTACATTGGGGTAGCCCATCAAAACCTGCGTCGTAACACCGGCCAGGATGCACAAAACCTGAATAATGGCGACGATACCCATCATGGCGAGGAATTTTCCGACAAATACCGACCAGTTTCGATGCGGCATGGCGTCGTAAATCTGATCGAGATCAGCGTCGCGCTCCTTCCAGATAATTGCGCCGGAGTAGAAAATAATGATGGCGAACAGAAACAGCGAGATCGTACCGCGAATGAGTTGAATGACCTGATACGTAACAGGATACGAACTCAGCCCGTAGAACTTACCGGCGTATTGCAGCGAAAATCCCATGTTTAGGAGCCCGGCAAATAGAATCACAATAAAGGCTGTTCCCTTCACGGTGCCCCAGAAATCGGTCTTGAACACCCGTATCATTTGTGTCCATTGTGCCGACCAGCCGTAATTCAGGCTGACATGGGGCAATGCCTGAAGGGGAGCAAAAATCGCTTTGCCAACGGCGGCTGCATCGTCGGCCAGAACATCGGGCCGTCGTTTGCGCACTTTCTTTACCTTCTCTTCAAATGAAAAGCGGACATACGTGATCGCCAGCAGCAATACCCCAAAGCCAACCCAAATTGCCCGGTTAAGGAGTTCCAGTCCGTTGCTCAGCCCTACCGATAGTGTATTTTTATCGCTGACTGTCCAATATTTGGTAATCAGCGAAAACGGGCCGTAGCCCAGCGCATCGAGGTATACCGCCAAATGTTCGTTCTCAACATCGCTCAGGAACGTCCCCGCAATAAGCTGCGCCACCAGCAGGACAATGGCGCCGATGAACGCCGTGATGGATGAGCGTGTTAGTGCCGCCAGCATAAAAATGAACGCCCCCGCCAGAAACGTATTTGGAATGGCGAAAATCAGCAGGCTATTCAGATGGGCCGACCAGACAATCGGGCCATAGCGTTCGGCGTCGGTTGCGCCGGTTACCTGGCCAATCCACGAGCCGAGAATAATGCCAATGGATATGCCCAGAAACGGAATGAGCGAAACCAGAAATGAGCCAAAAAACCGCCCGGCGAGGTAATCGAATTTCCGAATGGGCGATGCAAAAACTATCTGGTTTGTCTTGTACGTAAAGTCGCGAATGGCGGCACTCTGCACAAAGGCCGTAGTCATGAGCAACGCAAAGACGCACCAGATACCATACTGATTCTGAATGACATAGGGTGCATTTTTGTAGATATTGCCAAACGTTCCGCCGATGGTCAAGTCGTCGGAAGCGCCCGCCCAGGCAAACATCAGGACGTTGACAAGCAGGAAAACATACACCATTGGCTGCCGCAGCCAGTAGCGTACCTCAAAGGAAAATATATGTAAGAACATAGTCGTTGAATGGGTTGGCACGCCAATGACGTGGATGTAATGGATAGACCGATGTACTCCGGGTTATTAGCGTACCAGCAGGGTATCTCCCTGAATGGTTGCAAAGAATACGTCTTCCAGATCCGGTTGTGCTGGCTGGAATCCTCCGTCTGATGCGCCCAGCCCAGCCGCATCCGCTGCACCGATGCCGGGGTCAAACTCGCTGAGGACGTGCACAAGCGGCTTGCCCGCTACCAGCTTATTCGAGATGACGTTGTAGCGCTGCTGGTAAGTTGGCAGGTCGCTTTTGGCAATCGACTTCTCCCATATTTTTCCTTTCAGCTCGGCTACCGAATCTGTTGGCGAACCGCTGTACAACACCCGGCCCTGGTGAATTATGGCCATGTTATTACACAATTCCATAACATCCTGCACGATGTGCGTGGACAGAATAACAATTACGTTCTCACCAATTTCCGACAGCAGATTATAAAAACGATTACGTTCGCCGGGGTCGAGACCGGCCGTTGGCTCATCAACAATAATCAGTTTTGGGTTGCCGATAAGAGCCTGTGCAATACCGAAACGCTGTTTCATCCCGCCGGAGTAGCTGCTAACCGCTTTTTTACGAACATCATACAGATTTACCCGGTGCAGCAGCGCATCGACTAACTCTTTCCGTTCGCTGCCTTTGGTGATGCCTTTCAACACGGCGAAGTGGTCCAGTAAATCCGTTGCTGACACCTTCGGATAAACACCGAACTCCTGAGGTAGATAGCCTAACACACGCCGGACGGCATCTTTCTGGGTCAATATGTTGAGGTCGTCCAACATAGCGGTGCCTTTGTCGGCGTCCTGCAATGTTGCGAGCGTCCGCATGAGCGTCGATTTGCCCGCGCCATTCTGGCCCAACAACCCATACATACCCATTGGGATGGTGAGCGACACATCGTCCAGGGCTTTAACGCCGTTGGCATACGTTTTTGATAAGTGCTGAATAATCAGTTGCATAGGGAGACGAGTAGGGGGTTTAGTCAAAAATAAGCACGTACCGGTAAACCGATAATTTTTTAGGTTAAAAGGTTGTAAACTGCGGGTAAAAGGGCGTAGAAGATAGCTAGAGCCCAGCATCGGCCGAATAAGCTAGATCTTCTGAAGGACGGCCGCTGCCGGACTTTGTCTAAGCACATCCAGTGGTGGGGGGGGTG
>JANXVQ010000374.1 GCA_025351545.1 Spirosoma sp. | reverse complement strand
TTCTCATTAATCTGCCAGCCGGTGTTATTTAAAAAGAAAACCCGCTTCTCGGAGAATGATTTGCCTGGTGTCCTGCAAGCCTGCCTGGCGGGGGATAGTCGGGCGCAGCGAAGCCTGATTAGCCAGTTTCTGGGCTATGCTAAAATCTTGTGTCAACGCTATACGGCGCATCCACACGAAACGGATGAAATTATCAACGAGGGGTTTCTGAAGGTATTCACCCATTTAGACCGATACGATCCCACCCAGCCGTTTAAAGCCTGGTTACGAACCATTTTGGTCAATACGGCGGTGGACTATTACCGAAAAAACCAAAAATGGGCGACCATGCTGAGCCTCGATGACCTGGAGGTAGTCGACTGGAACGACGATGTGATTGCGGCTATATCGGCGCAGGAGATTCTGGCGATGGTGCAGCAACTGCCACCGGCCTGCCGTATGGTGTTCACCTTATTTGTGGTGGAAGGCTACTCCCACCGTGAAATTGCCGACCTGTTAACTATTCAGGAAGGGACGTCCAAATCGAACCTGCGGGATGCCCGCCGTAAATTGCAACTCATGATAAAACTAGCCTACCCGGCTTTGTATCAACAGTATACGTGGCCCAACAAACGATTGAATGAAAACTGAGAGATTTGACGAGGAATTCCGGCGCAAACTGCTGGGCCTGCCCGTCGAGGCTGACCCCGGTGAAGTCGAACGCATACAGGGTTTCGTACACGCCCATAGACCAGCACTGCCCAGTTTGGGTTGGGGCAAGCTACTGCTGTATGGCGGGAGTAGTCTGTTATTACTCGGGTCATTATCCTATAACTTAATTCAGAATTATCGAAACACTCATTTACAGTCATCCATTGATTCGCTGGCTCACCAGTCGGAAAGCCGTGCTACGCCCTCCCGAGAGGTGATTCGCTACGATACGGTTTACATTACTCAATCTGGTCATACGGAGCGTGTTGGGTCTGAGTTAGAGCCAACTATAACATCCGAAACGGTGGGGCGAGAGCCGTCGAAACAGGCAAATTCAACCCCATCGGCCGAAACCCGACGTAGCCGATCGTTAGCGAAGGAAAGCACCGAATCCCGTCAGTCAGGCGCAGAATCCAGCTCTGGCCGACCAGTTCCTGATTCTCCGCTCGCTACGTCAAAAGCCAATACGTCTGCGAAGGCTACCGTATCGACCGCCCCAAACCAGCGTCGTGAACAGCCTGGTCGAGAACAGCCTGAAAAAGATAACGTAGCAGACTCCTCCCCGGAGCCTTTAATTGCCGGAGAGACCCGACTGGCCAAAGAGAAAAATTCAGTAACCAACTCAATGCCTGACGCCAGCAAAGCCGCAGCGACAGTCTATTCAAACAACCGAACAGTACCGGCCACACGATCAGGTAACCGTCGTCGTGCCAGGGCTCATCCGACATCTATTTCTTCGGACACCAGACATGAATCCCTGGCGACTAATTACTCCGGGAAACAGGAACAACGTACGGGTTTGGCTACGTCAACGGCTGGATTCATGCCCGCCAATACAGAAGATGCCAAGTCGAACGAAGCGGCATCGGAAGGTAGTAGTCAATCAATAACCGTTCAGCCCTTGGCCAGTCGCCTAGCAATCACGACGTCAAAACAAGGGGCGATGATCGTACCAGGCCATTCCCTGGTCATTCCTAAAAACGAATTGTCGGCGCGGGCCACTCGCCGACCCTGGCATTTGACGATGCCCAGTCTGGCGGTGCCAAATGCGCAGTATCGGATAGGGGGAGAGCTTACTGCGGGCAACGACCAGTTTGGTGGGGCCTTGCTGGGAGAGATCATGCTAAATCCGCGCTGGAGTGTTCAGACCGGCCTACGGGCAGGCTATGGTGAAGGATTTCACTACCGCCATGAACAGGACTTTAATGAACATCAGCATGAGGATTTCCGAAAAACCTATGCTTCTCAAGTCTCCTCATGGTCTGATATTCAGAATATAAAGCAGGAATTTCTTCTCGTTCAGGTTCCGCTTCAGGTGGCCTATCATCTCCCGCTTGGTCGGCAGTGGGGTCTTCGATTGGGTGCCGGTACTGACCTGGATGTATGGCTACGTAGTGGGATCAGTTATGACTATCAGGAAAACAGCCGGTCGTCGGAACACGGGTTGTCACGAATCAAAGAGCACGTTTATGTCTTTAACAACCTCACGCTGAGTCCGTCCGTCGAGCGATCCTGGAAAAAATGGCTATTCCGGGCGGGACCTTTTATCAGTCCGCAACTTCGCCCGGTTGGCTACAAACCGGACGATTTTTCCTGGGGGGCTAACCTTCAGATACTGTATCGGCTGAGGAAATGAACGTAGGCATTACAATAGGTGAATAGCAGTGACAAATTGCGTGTTGGTAATAATTAGCCGCAAAAGCGTGTTGCGTTGCAATCAAATGATTCTATAAAGCATGATAACACAAGCCGTGACTACCGCAATGGGTATGCCCACGCCTGCTTCTCTAACACCGCTTCAACTCATCGATGGGTCGCGACAGGGGCTGTCGGGTTCTGAAACGGGTCGGGTGGCAGGACTGCTTGGCGTTACGGATAAGGAGATGGCCCGCTTGCTGAATCAATCGGTGGCCACCTTTCACTGGCAGGTCAAAATCCAGCAACTCGATGCGGCAACTTCCGAGCGGTTGCTGCTACTAACCCGGCTGGCTACCTACGGGGCAACCGTTTTTCAGGACAAAGGCAAATTTACCCGCTGGTCACGAACGGAGTGCCGCGTTATTCGGATCGAGTCATATTCCGTTGATCCGAGACTACCAACGGCTACGTTGTGATTGCCAATGAATTGATGATCAAATGGAATTTTTGGCTGGTTATTTTGCGAATAAGTCAATAGGTTATCCATGACCTACGACAAGATAACCAGCCGTATTATCACTTAGC
>JANXVQ010000359.1 GCA_025351545.1 Spirosoma sp. | reverse complement strand
GATAAACCCGGTCTATGGCGGCCTTGAATTCCCGGATCAGTATAGCGAAGAATTTAACGCTGTCTGGCCAATTATGTCAACGCCCGATATTCAGGGTGGATTACATCGACTGCGCCTTCCCGATAGCACGTTGAACCACTTTACGGCCAGCAATGGGCAATCTATTTTCCGGGGCGACAAACTCCCCGCCGATTTAGTTGGTGATTACCTGATTGGTGAGCCGGTGGCCCGGATTATCCGTCGCGCCAAGGTCATCAATACAAACGGGAAACTAACCCTGGAGAATGCGTACAAGCAGCAGGAATTCATCGCTTCGACCGACATGAATTTCCGGCCTGTGAACACGTACACCGGCCCGGATGGCTGTTTATACATCGTGGATATGAATCGGGGAATCATTCAGGAATCGCAGTGGACACCGAAAGGCAGTTATCTGCGCCCCCAGATTCAGCGGTTGGGGCTAGACAAAAACGTACAGCATGGGCGCATTTTTCGCTTAGTTCATGATGGTATAAAGCCGGGTCCAATGCCGCACATGCTTGATGAATCCAGCGCCAAACTGGTTAGTTATCTAGATCATTCAAATGGCTGGTGGCGCGATAATGCGCAAAAGCAACTCGTTATTCTGGGCGATCAATCGGTTGTTCCGGTGCTGAAGCAGATCGTGTCGGGGCAGCAGGGTTCGCTGGCCAAACAACCATCTGCGCTTGGGCGGCTGCATGCCTTATGGACGCTGGAAGGTCTGGGAGCTATTGATAAAGACATTCTGTTCACAGCTATGAAGGACGCTGATCCTCAACTTCGTCGGGCGGCTATCTGGATTAGCGAACGCTATGTAAAACAGAACGATAGCCAGGTAATAGACAAGTTGCAGGAGTTGAAAAACGATCCTGATTACGACGTTCGTACACAGTTGGTTTTATCCCTGCATGATAGTAAATCGGCTAAAGCCAGGACACTTACAAACGAAATTCTGGATCAGAACGCTAATAATGAAATGCTGGCGAGTGCTCAAAAAAGTCTTCTGAAAAATGATAATGTCAAGACCTACGGATTTCGGCTTGGCCGACTTGACGCTGCCGACCGAACATTGGTTCTAGCGGGTGCCAATACCTTCAAAACACTATGTTCTTCGTGTCATGGTCCCGATGGCAAAGGCCTGGCCGTTGGCGGAAGTAGCATGGTGGCGCCCCCGTTGTTCGGCTCAAAGCGTATTGTTGGTGACAAAGATGTGCTGATAAAAATATTGCTTCACGGCTTATCGGGACCGGTTGATGAGAAAAACTACCCCGACGTTATGCCGTCTATGAGTGCAAATGACGACGAATGGATTGCCTCCGTCCTGAGTTATATCCGCTACGAGTTTGGCTATACAGGCAATTTTCCGCCACCCCCACCCCCGGCTACTCCACGTCCTACAAATGGAGAAATACCACCAGAATTTTTAAAACGGCGTAATTTCAAACCCTTTGTGAAGGCCGATGAGGTCAAAAAAATCAGAGAGCAGACAACCGGAAAAACAAAGGCATGGACCTTATCCGAACTCGAAAAAGTGGGGGACTAAACGATTTCCTCAACCCTTGCTACGGTACTGAACTGTAGCAAGGATAAATAATCGAGTAGAATTATAGTTTATTTTTAACCACAGAGGCACAAAGAACACAAAACAATAAATACTTTATTATCAACGGCTTGTTGCTCTGTGTTCTTTGTGCCTCTGTGGTTAAAATCTTTCTCTTTTGCACTTGCATATAAATGTGGGTCAACACCAGGTTAAAGCCTGGTGCAAATGAAAAATTATCGTGGTGTCAGGTTCTCAAACCCGACATAATTGCTGACGTGAAATGTCGGGTTTGAGAACCCGACACCACCAAAAAGGGTAAAAGCGGGAGTGACCAACATCAATTAATTATTAGAAAGTTATTAACTGTTTTGTCGAAACGACTATGCGAGTCTGGGGTTTCTTCGTTATCGGGTATGCAATGGGAATAATGGGCGTCATTGCCCAACCCAATCCTGAACACCCTGATTTATGTCAGGGTGCGTATTTTACGGAAGCGCAGGGTGCGGCTGCGTTAAAGACATTCGCTGAAACGTATCACGATCGCGCTAGCTGGGAAGCACGTGCAACGCTGATTCGGCAGGGCCTTCGTGATGGCATGAAGTTGCCCAAAACGCCCCGGTTTGCCCCACTTCATGCCATCCGGCATAGCTTGAAAAAGTTGAATGGGTATACGGTTGAAAATGTGGCTTTTGAGAGTCTGCCCGGCTTTTTTGTGACCGGTAATTTATACCGCCCGCTTAACCCGGTGGGGAAATCGGCGGGCATTCTGTGTCCACATGGTCATGCCGCTAATCAGGACGCCCGATTTCAGGAACAGACCCAGCAACGATGCGCTACAATGGCCCGCATGGGAGCCGTTGTGTTCGTATATGATATGCTTGGATACGGCGACTCGAAACAATGCTCACATAAACTTTCGGAAGCACTGAAATTACAGATCCTGAATGGTATTCGTTCCCTTGATTTTCTGACAAGTCTGCCCGATGTGGATACAAAGCGGATTGGCATATCGGGCGAATCGGGTGGGGGAACACAAACGTTTTTACTCACCGCCCTCGACCAGCGCATTAACGTTTCGGTGCCGGTGGTGATGGTGTCGGCTCACTTTTTCGGGGGCTGCGTTTGCGAAAGCGGTATGCCTATTCATAAGCGGCCCACCCATCAGACCAGCAACGTAGAACTAGCTGCTTTAGCGGCCCCGCGTCCCATGTTGCTTGTTTCTGATGGCAAAGATTGGACGAAGAATACGCCGGATGTAGAATTTCCGTACATCCAAACCATTTACGGCTATTACGGTGCAAAAGATAAGGTCGAAAACGTGCATTTGCCAACAGAGGGCCACGATTATGGTCCTAATAAACGGGCAGCCGCCTACCGATTTTTAGCCAAGCAGTTGAAACTGGATTTGAACCGGGTCCTGAAAAATGGCGAAATCGATGAGACACCCAATACGCTGCTCGATCCAGTCGCATTGCAGGTATTTAGCGCCGACCATCCACGCCCGACCCGCGCGGTTATGGGCGATGAGGCCGTGTTAGCCCTGCTCAAGTAATGTATTAACTATGATTCACATGGAAATAAAGTAGTATATGTGTTTGACTGTATTTTGTGTTTATGCTGTGATGTCGGCGGGGCCGCCCTCGCGGTACTAATAACTGACCTGTGAGGTTTCTTAAAACCCTTTATAATGAAGTGATTACATATAGACTTATTGCCGAAAACGTAGATTGTTTTACCCTAAAATCCGGCTCTGGCCGTCCGAAACCCCTCAATTTATATGGATATTTTCAACATTAACCGTCGCCGTTTTCTTCAGGGAACTACAGCAACGCTCGCCCTTTCGGCCTTTGGGGCCAGAGGCATGGATATTATCAATCCTGCCAAAACACTTCGGGTAGGCCTGATTGGAACCGGATGGTATGGGAAAAGTGATTTGTTTCGATTAATTCAGGTATCGCCTGTGGAAGTGGTAGCCCTCTGCGACGTTGACAAAAATATGCTGGCAGCAGCGGCAAAACTTGTCAGTCAACGGCAGAAATCGGGTAAAATACCCCGGCTGTACGGAGACTATCGGAAAATGCTGGCCGAAAATGAAATGGACATTGTCCTCATCGGAACGCCCGATCATTGGCATGCACTTCAAATGATTGATGCTGTCAAAGCGGGTGCACACGTATACGTGCAAAAGCCTGTAAGCGTTGATGTTATGGAAGGCGAAGCGATGGTAGCCGCTGCCCGTAAATACAATAAAGTCGTGCAGGTGGGTACCCAACGCAAAAGTACTCCCCACCTGATCACCGCCAAAAGAGACATCGTTGATGCAGGTTTGCTAGGCAAGATCTCGCACGTAGAGATGTCGTGCGATATGCACATGCGTGCCAACGGTAATCCACCATTGCAGGCTGTTCCTGATTTTCTGGATTACGATATGTGGACCGGTCCTGCTCCACTGCGTCCTTATGATGGCATACCCCATGTGCGTTGGTGGCGGACATTCACCGAATACGGTAATGGAATTACGGGCGATATGTGCGTACACATGTTCGATACGGTGCGGTGGATGCTGAAACTCGGCTGGCCGAAGCGGATTAGCTCACATGGTGGAATTTACGTTCAGAAAGAAGGCAAATCGAATATTTCCGATACGCAATCGGCTCTGTTTGAGTATGATGAACTGAATTGCGTATGGCATCATAAAACCTGGGGAACGCCCAACAATCCTGATTACCCCTGGTCGTTCACGCTTTATGGCGAAAAAGGCACGTTATGGGCCAGCACCATGCAGTGTGATTTTATTCCGGATGATAAAAGTGCCAAGAAGATCCACCTGGATGTGGTCTACGAAAAAGAAAAATACCCGGAAGATCTTACGGAAGATACAACCCCAAAAATTGAGTTAAATGCGGCTCCGGCAACGCGATTGCACATGCTCAATTTCCTGGATGCTATTGACAAAGGAAGCCGTCCGGTAGCCGATATCGAGGAAGGACACATCTCCACTGCCAGTTGTATTCTGGCTAATTTATCCATGAAAACCGGGCGGCCTATTGTTTATGACCCCCAGAAGCGTGAAATTGTTGGTGATCGGGAAGCGAATGGACTTCTGCAACGCCCTTATCGCCAACCCTGGACCCATCCAGATCCTAAGAAGGTGTAAGGCTTAGCTACTCAGAATGAAGTAATTATAGGGTAATTAGCCGATAATTATGTCAGTTGTCTGGAACCGGTAAAAATCTATTGTCGACTTTACGGTGCGCACGTTTCTGACATTGTTTCTGCTAATTACCCTGTTAAAGGGATTCGCCCAAACTTACCGCTTAGACAGCCTGAGTTCGGAATTTGCTTCGCCAAAAAGCAACCGATTTGAACATCTATCCGTTAAAGATGGGCTTTCAAATAACTCCGTTAACTGTATTCTTCAGGACCGGGAAGGCTTCATCTGGTTCGGTACGAACGATGGCTTAAATAAGTATGACGGCTATACGTTCACGGTTTTGCAGGCCGATCTGAACAATCCAATCCATAGCTTTCAAAATAATCAGATCTCTGGTTTGTGCGAAGACCATCAGAATCGGCTGTGGGCTGTAACAGAGGGCGGTGGATTGCATGAAATCAATAAGCAGACGGGGAAGGTTACGCCCCATCCAATCCGGGCCAATAATGCCAGTCGCTGGAACAACCAACATTCCATTTATGAAGATCGGCAGGGGATACTCTGGTTAGGAACCTTCGGGGGTTTAGCTCGCTATGATCCTAAGCATCATCACTTTACCCTGTATCCATCACCGCAACCCGATATGCCGATCAAAACGGTCTTTGAAGATCGGCAGCATCGGTTCTGGGTAGCCACGTTGCGCGGCTTGTACCATTTTGATCGGTCAACAGGTCGGTTTACATTGGAACCCGCTCCCGTAGCAACTGAAATCCAGCCTACCTTTATTTCATTTTATCAGGACGATCAGGATAGGCTATGGCTTGGTACGGCAGGTCATGGTTTGTTTCAGATTGACTTACGGAAACAGCCTTTTCAACTGGTTCCCTATAATCCAGGCGGGCGAATCAATCCGTATGTCTTTCTCAATTCCATACACAAAGATGCAACGGGTATGGTGTGGGTGGGTACTACAAATGGTTTGCAGCGTATTGATCCTGTCCGGCAACGCGTTTTTACTTACCGCCCCAACCCGAATGTGCCAAAAGGTATTAGTAGTACGAATGCCCAGGCTGTTTATCACGACCGGGAAGGTACATTGTGGGTAGGGACAGATAATGGTATTGATCGGCAGGATTCACACATAAAGCCTTTTTTTACCTACCAGGTAACCCCAAATACAAGTACAATAAATCTGGCGGAAAATAAAGTATTTGCCCTGATGGTTGATAGCCGTAACCGACTTTGGTTTAGCAATCAGCAGATTATACACCGAACCAACACTCGGACGAACCATCTGGATACTGTACCGCCAGACTATCCGGATAAAAATTATATACAAGCCCTGGTGCCGGATGGAGCAACGGGCGTTTGGCTCGGCACCTGGGATGCTCTGTACTACCTGGATCAAAAGTCGGACAGCTATGTCGGTTATCCTTCGGAAGTACATGTGCAGTTTGTTCGTCGCGATCAGGCGAATAATCTCTGGTTGGGGGGCGAAGGCGGCATTGCGTTTTTCAACACCCGAACGCATCAATACACGTACTATAAATATAAGCCGGGCGATTCTACCGGCTTGCCAGACAAGTACATACTGGGGTTGATCGTTAGCCGGACCGGCGACGTGTGGGTATTGGTGCAACAGCAGGGTATCTGCCGTCTGAACCCGAAAACGGGTCTGTTTACGCATTATACTGCCGGGCCAAAAGGCCGATTGAATACCAATGAAGTTCAGTCTATTTATGAAGATGCGCAGGGCATTATTTGGGTTGGAACGCATCAGGGCGGTTTAAATCGGTTCGATCCGCAAACGGGTCTTTTTTCGGCGATTACTAGCCTAGATGGTCTACCCAGCAACAGTGTTGTTGGCATCATTGCCGATACTACCGGAACTATGTGGCTGAGTACGAATAAAGGACTCTGCCGGTTCGACCCGCGCACAAAGGTAATTCGCAGCTATGGAATGAATGACGGATTACCCAGCAATGGTTTCCTGTCAAATGCTGTCTTTCGACACAATAACCAGTTGTTTTTCGGGAGTTTGAACGGTGTTGTTTACTTCAACCCAGCAGATATTCGCGACGATCAGCGCCCCTTTCCACTCTATATTACGGGGTTTAAAGTGATGGAAAAATCCCGGCTACTAACAGATAGTGTCATTACATTACCCTATTATGAAAATTTCCTGTCGTTCGAGTTTGCGGCCATGACGTATGTTTTGCCAGACCAGAACCACTATGCTTATCAACTGGTTGGTGTAGACAAAAATTGGGTGCAGAGTGGTACTAATCGTTTCGCGAATTACCCTGATTTATCACCGGGAGCGTACACATTTCGGGTTAAAGCAGCCAATAATGATGGTATCTGGAGCCGGAAAGAGGGAGCAATTCACTTAGTTATTTTGCCGCCCTGGTGGGCAACCTGGTGGGCCTATGGCTTATATATACTGTTACTGATTGGGGCTGTTTTAGGGTACATCCGCTTTTATACGAATCGTATTCGGCAGCGTCAGGAAGCAGAACTCAATCGGCTGGAAGCTAATCAATTAAAAGCCGTCGATGAATTGAAAACGCGTTTCTTCTCCAATATTGCCCATGAATTCCGCACACCGCTATCCCTGATTATTTTACCCGTTGAAAAACTTTTACAGAGAAATCAGTCCGATGCGACAACTCACCAAATGCTCGGTCTTATTCATCGAAGTGCCAACCAGCTTCTGCGACTTATAAACCAATTGCTGGACCTTTCAAAACTGGAAGCTAACAGCATGACCGTCTCTCTGATGCGTGGAGATGTTTCTGAATTCGTTACCCCTTTTTGGTCAGCCGTTTGGCGAAACGATTCAACCAACTGTCCAACGAATTCA
>JANXVQ010000335.1 GCA_025351545.1 Spirosoma sp. | reverse complement strand
TGGACGAAGGTCTGCTTCATGACCGGCTTGGCCGCGAAGGCGACTTCTCGAACGCTATTATCCTGTTCACATCCAACATCGGCAACGACTATGTGGTGGAGAAAGCCGCGAAGGGGAAGATCGCCACATCGAATGAATTACTGGAAATTATGGGCCGTTTCTTCCGGCCGGAGTTTCTGGGCCGACTAACTGAAATTATCCCATTCCAGCCCATTTCGGAGAGTGCGATTGTGAGCATTTTCAATATTCAGTTGAAATCGCTGCTTAAAATGCTCGACAAGCAGGGCATCACGGTCACCCTGACAGACGCGGCCCGGCGGCAACTTGCCCTCGAAGGGTATACGCCCAAATACGGTGCCAGACCGCTCCGTGGGGTAATCCGTAACCGACTCCGCCGACCGCTTTCCCGCATGATTATAGCCGGCGACATTGGCAAAGGCACTCACCTGAATCTGACAACCAACGAAGCGGGGGAATTGAGTTTTGAAACGATTTTGACGGTCGCTTAATCGGTTAGCTATTTCTCCCATGGACAGAAGCTCGACCATAAAACCAAGCCGCCGGGAAACGTTAATCAATAGTAGACAAAAAGTTGATTGAATGAAAAAATTCAATAGAAGTAATTAAGTTTTTCAAAACAAGCAGCATTAGAGCAATGGATGAATTTAAGGGTTTTCCGGATCCGTTAAAGGCTTACTTAACATTTCTTGCCTTAGACGAAGCAAGAAATCAGTTAATGCTAAAACCATTTGAACTAAATGCTTATGGAAGTATAGGATTTTCAACGGCTTACGAGTTAAAAACGAAGCTGATGGTATTTAATGAGCGGTATAGTGCAGGATATAAAGCCTATTCAGCCGTGATAAGAGAGGCAAGAAAGTCGGCGCAGAGTAAACAGGAATGGATTGACATATTAGCGGGTATTGCCATTGGTGTAGGCGTAGGCTTACTGGCAGAAGCTCTTCTGGGAGCAGCAGCGGTTACTACCGTCGCTGAAATGGCATTAGGCGTTGGGTCCGAAATGGTTGAAGCGGGGGTTGGGATTGGCGTTAAGAAGATCATGCCAAAAGTGGCCGGCCAAGACTTGGACCCTACTGGCGTACATCCTGCTTTAGTGGAGTCGAGAATATGGCAAAAACTGGCTGAATTGTTCCGGGAAATTGCTATTGTTCAACATTCACAATCCTATCTCGGTAACGTAATGGGTAACATTGAGTTTGCCCTGGCTCAGTTCAATCTGATCAAGCGAGGCTTACCGCTTGATTCTCCCTGGACAAAAGACGATCTAATGACGTTTGCAGCGAGTTTACTTGAACTCAAGAGAACAATAACGGCTATCGATTTGTCGAAGAAAATCAACGCGATGCGACGCATTCAGACTCAGGCTGCAACTTATAAAGTTACTCAACCCCGTAAAGTCGAACAGGACATATGGTTGTTTTGGATGAGTAGCCTGGATGACCCCGATATACTGGATATAGATGCTATTGAAGATCACCTGAATGACATTGACGTGTTGGGAGAAGCCAGCCGATGCAATGTCGATTTTGGCCGCTGGACATCAAAAGACGATGAAGTAGAAGCTATCAACGCAGCGAAGCGTGAGGTAAGGCAAATAAAAGATGCTTACAATCTAATAAACGGGTAATGTCAGTCACCTGAAAAAAATCATCTGATTTTCCGACGGACAGAATTTTGACCAGCTGACGGATTCGCAAAAATAAAGACGTTCTAAACAACAAAAAATGGCAGTTGGTAAAGTGATTGCAACCTGGGCAGCGGGTAAAGTTGGCCACCGGGTGGGCGATGGCGAATGCTGGACGTTTGCTGAAAACGCGCTGAAAAACGCAAATGCCAAAACATCGAATGATATCATGGGGGCTGATGGGGTGAATTCCGACGCTGATTATGTCTGGGGAACACCCGTATCACTGGCCAACCTGATGCCGGGCGACATTGTCCAGTTCAATTACTACACCGTACATGTTGACGCGGCAGATGGAAGTTGGTGGGAAGAAAGTCGTGGTGATCCAAGACATACGGCCATTGTAGCCTCCGTAGGGTCAAATGGGAAAGTGGTCGTGTATGAACAGAATGTACCCGATGGAGGAGCCGTCAAAAAAACGACCCTGTACTTCAAAAATACAGATAGCATTACGGTTGGTGGAAACTGGTGGTTTTACCGGCCCATACCAAAATAATGAATATACAAAATACTGATAATCAACAATATAGATAATATTATCAGGTCGTTTTAGAAAAACGGACAAGACCGTTCAAGTGACGATCGGTTTCCCGGAGAGTGAGTTTTCGATTAGGTTTTTGAAAATTAAAACGAGGGTATGCCAACCCAAAAACACTATAACAGGCTGGATCATGGCACATTTCTTTAACGCAACGACAGCAGTACCCCCTAGTTACGTTCCGCATTCAGGTGGGGCAAAAAAAAGCAGTTGGTCTGTGGCCAAACCGGGATGTTTCAGGTAGACATTGCCGTTTTGGCCACTAATCCCACAAATTATGGTTTCACGAAAATTACCGGCAACAGCGATATTCTGAATGCAGATTTAGTGAGTCACGATGATGGCGGTGGCAAATGGCACCACATCGGCATGGTTTATCCGGACGAAAAGAAACAGGCTAAAATCGTGCAGGCTGCTGATTCAGACATAGGTGTAACGAGCAATGCGGTATATAAACCAAATGAATGGGGATACCGAATCCGGCTCACGGACAATATGATCAAGACACCCGTACTACTCAGTCACCATTAATTTTAAACCTCTACGTATAACTCATGGCAGTCAATAAACCCCAGATCGGTGGAGTCATTATCCCCGAAGAAACCAGCGAGGCCATTAAATTCCTCCAGGAAAACAAAACGGCAATGGTTGGCAAGTTCACCGCCGATTCGATGAGCCAGGCTCCCGTTGAAGGAGTGCAGAAGTTGCAGGATGCCTTCGACACGTTTCAGCCGGAAGTGGACGTGACCCATAAAACCGAGGACGGCGAAGAAGTGAACGAGACGCTGTTTTTTCAGAATCTCACGGCTTTCAGCAAGCAGGGCATCATTGACCAAAGCGCTTTTATGCAGGCCCTCCAGGCGCAGGAAGACAACTATCAGAGCCTGATTAAGCGGCTCATGTCGAACAAAGCGTTCCAGAAACTGCTCGCCGATCCGCAGGCTAAAAAAGCCTTTATCGATGCGCTGAATGCAATGGCACAGGAATTAGATGATGCCGACGCCAACTAATTAAATCATTGCCCACTCATCCAACCAAACGACGTGTACACATGGCAAACGAAGAACAAAAGGCGAATGCACCCCTAGTCAAAGAGCGCGTGGTGGAAACCCAACAGCCCATCCGGCCGTTGGCCGAAAGCGTGCAGCAACTGACCAAATACGGCGGGTTTGAATTCATTAAAACCATTGTGGACGGAACCGAGAATATGGACCCGTCCAAGAAAGCACGAAAGTCAATCTTCCTGTCGGAAGAAGACAACAAGGCGGATCGCAAAAAACTCAAAAAACGGCTACAGGACTTTGCTTCCTTACTGGCGGCCCACGACAATGTGGCCGACATGATTACCGAGGCTGAACAAAAAGCGACTGCGGCCAGCGGTACGCTTAAAAAGAACCTCGCCAGCGTGTTGACGCACACCGAAGAGCTGGAAGTGTCGTATCGCTCGCTGTCGTTGTTTTTTGAAAACACGGAGTCCGAAAAAGTCAAAAACCTGGTGTTGTTTGATGCGGGTAATGACCAGACCACCGATGCCGATGGGTTCAGTAATCCGATGGGTATTTTTGAGCAGGTCGCCAAAGAACTGCGCGATGGGTACGACAAATTGGACCTCTCCGAAAATTACTCTCTGCTGGTGTTGCCGGGCTGGCTCAAAAAGAACACCATTGTGGATAAGTGGGCATCGCTGGCCCATCAAAACAAGGTGATGCTGCTCACCGACTACCGGCATCTGGACGACCCGGACAGTGTCGAAGCGACCTTCGACCGGGACAAA
>JANXVQ010000326.1 GCA_025351545.1 Spirosoma sp. | reverse complement strand
CCATATTACCCACCACCGGCTCCAGAATAATGGCCGCCACCTGGTTATGATTTTTGTCGAATAGAGCCTCAACGGCAGCAAGGTCGTTAAAGGGGGCGGTGAGCGTATCGGCTGCCGTCGCTTTCGTCACCCCCGGACTGTCGGGAATACCCATTGTCATGGCACCGCTGCCGGCAGCAATCAGGAAGGAGTCGCCGTGTCCGTGATAACACCCTTCAAACTTAATCATTTTGTCGCGACCCGTAAATCCACGCGCCACGCGAATAGCCGACATGGTAGCCTCCGTGCCCGAATTGACCATCCGCACCATCTCGACCGATGGCACCATACTGGTAATTAACTCGGCCATTTCGACTTCTTTTCGGGTGGGTGCGCCAAACGAAAACGAATGCTGAATGGCATCACGAACGGCCTTTTCGACCGGCTCGAACGCGTGCCCCAGAATCATGGGACCCCACGAGTTGATGAGTTCAATGTATTGACGTCCATCCTCATCATAGAGGTATGGTCCTTGGGCAGACTTGATAAAAAGGGGGGTGCCACCCACCGATCGAAACGCCCGCACAGGTGAGTTAACCCCACCGGGAATCAGCGTTTTAGCTTTCTCAAACAGTTGTTCGCTCGTTGTCATTATCTAAAAAAGCGAGAAAAATCGAGTCACCAGAGCGGCTCCGGCGGCACGGTTTCACTCACTTGCTAATTAATTTTCACAAACCGGCCATCTTCGTATTTTACGATAGGAACGATTTGATTGTCATTGCTTTGTGTATAATCAAATCCTGATAACAGGTAATCGTCTGTGTCGGAGTGAAGATTGCTTCGATTACGAACTTGCAAACCATTTTTTGCCAACTGCCGACCAAAGAAAAGCAGCATATCGTAGCCTTCGCTGGCAAATACGGATGGAATCGTGTTTCGTCTGGCAGCATATTGTTCCTGAAACGTACTGACCGGCTCACGCAATGGATCAATAAAATCAGGATACAATAAGTATAATTCCCGGCGGGAGAAGGTCGATAGCGGTGTTTTATAGAAATCGAAAGCCGAAGCAGTTGCAATTAGCGGCCCGGTTACCCGTCGGCGGCTTAAAGCATCAAGCATCCTGGCACCATCATCATCATTGCTGCTGGCAAAAAAAACATGGCCGATAGCAATACCCGTTGGTTGAACACTAGCATTCGTTAAACGTGTTCCCGCCGTTGTCCCGGAAAACTGCATGGCATCGGCCATTGTCTGCGCAGTACCACTCACTTTCCGAAAATCGACAATCTGGTAATTTTGCCGGATCAATTCAGCCTGATAAGCAACGGCCATCAGCGAATCTTTTCGACCCGACCCGAAATAAATGGCCACCCGACGCCCACCGTTAAGATTTTGCATATGCTCGGCAACTTTCACCGCCTGCTGATTCATTGACGGCTGCGCCAGAAACGACATCGGCTGATTAGCCACTAGCTCGCTACTGGTGGCGATGGGATTCAGGAGCAGGATATTATTCAGATTCGCATAAGCCGACGCGATGCGATTGGGCTCTACATAAAGCGGCCCTATAATCAAATCAGTTTGTGCAAAAGCGGGGCTATTGATTAATTCAAGCGTTTTGTTGGCGTCATTATCAAGGTCATAAGCGAATAAATTTACTGTAATCCCTTCTTCCTGCAACTTGGCTTTGGCCATTTTTATGCCATCATATAGATCATAAACGTACTGATTTGACCGCAGTCGTTTGTCAGCACTGAATTCATCTACTCTGAAGGGAAACATGACGGCCACATTATAATATCCCTTCGAGCGTAAGTTTCGACTCGGCTGCATGACAGACGTAGTGGGGCGGGAGCCCGAAGCCTGGACTGTGGTGGTGGCGGCAGTTTTTGTTATAGCCGCGGTCGGAATGCCAAATCGGTTTGTAAGCCGGTCCGACAGTTCGAGATCGTCTTTATCACTGACCGTTCGCTGGATCAGGTCAATCAATGTCAGGCCTATTATCCGATCAGCTGGAAAGGACTTGTTCAGTTGCTTCAGGCGGCTAAGGTCTGTAATCCGCGGCAAAAAGTTCTGTTCGAGTTTCGTGATGTCAGGCCGTAAAGTGGGATCGCCAATCGTTTGCAGAGCCGTCATTGCCTCTTCATACTGGCCCATCTCCATACCATTGGCCGCCAGAAGATACAAAGCCTCGTTCATCTTTCGCCAACCGGGAAATAACTCTACCAACTGCCTGAGCATCAGCCGGGACTGAATAAAATTTTTCTGCCGAAAGGCGGCAACGGCGTAGTGGTAGCTGGCATAGGGAGCCAGGGAACCGCGCTGCTGAATGAGTACGTTAAAGTCTGATTTAGCACGTTCGTAGTCGCCCGTCTGTACCAGTTTTACGGCAGCCGTATAGCGTTTCTGAACCCCAGGCGAAATCTGCGCCGTGGCGATTTGCCAGCCCAGCAACCCAACAAAGCCAATTGTTACCTGTTTGAACCAACAAAACATACCGTTCATATTTATTTGTGTTAATGCATAAAAGCAACGCTCGCTCGTTGCTTTTTAAGTGAATACTATAGCGTGAAGCGTGTAGACTACTAAAGGCTGAATAATCTTTTTTGTTATCCGACACGCTTCACGCTACAGCATTCACTATTTATTTTTAGACTTTGCTCTTTTTTGTGCTTCATCGGCATTTTTACGGGCTTCATCGGCAGCGGCAAGCTGTTTTTGCAATAGCGCCTGGAACCCACCGGGCTTTTTGCCCTCGCCAGCCGCGTTTTTCCGACGATTTTCGTCCAGTACAGCTTTGATTTTATCTTCGTCAACAAACCGGCGAATGAGTAGCTGTTGAGCAATCGTAACCACGTTGGAAACAAAATAATAGAACGTCAGGCCAGATGGATACGAGTTCAATACGAACATAAACATGAGCGGGAATACATAACTCATCGCTTTCATGTTCACGGGTCCCGGCTGAGTTGGGGTCGTCTGGTTGTTATAGTATGCGTAGGCGATGGACGAAGCCGTCATCAGCACCGTAAACAAACTGAGGTGACTGCCAATAAACGGAATCGTTGGAAACGTAATGAACGCATCGTAAGTCGACAGGTCATTGGCCCACAGGAATGATTTTTGGCGCAGCTCAATCAAATTCGGAAAGAGCATAAACAGCGAGAACAAAATCGGCATGGTCGCCAGAACCGGAATGCAGCCACTCAACGGGCTAACACCCACCTCCTGATACAGTTTCATCTGCTCTGCCTGCTGTTTGGTCATATCATCACCAACACGCTCCTTCATCTCGTTCAATTCCGGCTGAAGGACCCTCATTTTGGCCATACTGATATATGACTTGTAGGTTAATGGCGTTAGAATCAGTTTCACGAACACCACCAGCGCAATAATCAGTAAACCATAGTTGGTGATAAACTTCTCCAGGAAGTTAAAAACCGGCACAAAAAAGTATTTGTTGATCGGTTTCAATACCGAGTAACCCAGGTACACATTCTGATCGAACTCAGGTGCCACGCTGCCCAACAACTGAAAATCATTGGGGCCGTAGTAAAATTTATACTGACCTTTCCCCGCTTTCACATCGGCGATCGGCAGCATTACGTCGGCAATCGCCGTTTTCACAACACTGCTGTCAGCCGGATCAACCAGAGTTTTAAACGTCGCTTTGGGCATTGGACTGTTTTTAGCCACAAAACCCGACAGAAAGTACTTGTGCTTGATCGTAAACCATTGCACCGGTTTCTCCAGAGTGGCCTCCTGATTACTTTCTCCTTCGGTTAGTTTCTCAAAATTCTCATCGGCCGTTAAGTAGTCGATTGTGGCAGCCTTCCGGTTATTCGACAAGTCATTTTCGTACTGCCGCATTTTATCCTCCCAGAAGAACCGAATATCACCAGTGGCCACGGTGTTAGCCAGCCCATCCAGTTTCAGGTTATAATCCAGCACATACCCTTCGGCAGGAATTGTATAAATCTGCTCGACCGATTGGCCCGGCGCTACCTCAGCCCGAAAGACAATCTGCTGCGACTGGCCGCTTACGGCGCCGTTTTGAGCCGTTGTCTGGTAATAAAGCTGATGCAAATCGACCTTGCCACGGTTAGTTGGCAACTCAAGGAGGGTTTTGCTGCTTTGTTCATCAATCAGGACCAGCGGTTTTTGATTGTAGGTTTTATAACCCTTCAGAACAACCTCTTTTACCCGGCCACCATGCGTGCTGAAGGTTACTTTAATGTCTTTATTCTCAACGACAATATCGCGGGCCTGACCAGTGGCAACGGGTGAAAAATCACCAAATTGAGCTTTGGCCGCAGCCGAATCGAGCGGTTGTTCAGCTTTGTTGATGGCAGCTGCAACCCCGGATGCCGTTGTCGGTCTGGTAGTCTGTGTTTGTTGAGCAGCCGGTTTTTCGGGTGCAGGTTTCGGCACCAGCAGTTGGTAGCCAACCAGCATCGCCAGAATCAGGACAATGCCAATAATTTGATTACGATCCATTTCTATAGTTTGTAGCCTGGCATTCAAACCGGGCCACCGGGCAATTCTGCGGTATCGTCCTCTCTACAGGGTTTTTCCGTTTAGAAACGATATCTGATAAACTGCCCGGCGGTCTGGCTCAAACGTCAAACTGAATTTTATGCAAAATTACGCCAATCCGGGCGCTTAATCAACCACGTCGGCGGTTTCTACACGGGCGGTCGATATGTCTGATATGGATGCCGCGTTTTTTTTCTGACTATAAGTAAGAGCCGCCTTCACAAACTGAACAAACAGCGGGTGTGGATTCATGACCGTACTTTTCAATTCGGGGTGAAACTGTACGCCTACGTACCAGGGATGGCCTTTCAGTTCAACAATTTCGACCAGCCCGGTATCAGGATTAATACCCGTTGGCCGAAATCCTGACTTTTCAAAAGCTTCCAGATAATCATTATTAAACTCGTACCGGTGGCGGTGGCGTTCGCTGATTTGCGTTTTACCATAAATATGGTGCGCCAGTGAATCACGCTTGAGTTTGCAGGCGTAGGCCCCCAGACGCATCGTGCCCCCTTTGTCTGTTACACTTTTTTGCTCCTCCATCATGCTGATGACGGGGTTGGGCGTATGCGGCTCCATCTCGGTCGAGTGGGCGTCCGGAATACCCATTACGTTGCGGGCGTATTCAATGACGGCCATCTGCATACCTAAGCAAATACCCAGAAATGGAATGCCTCGCTCCCGAACGAAGCGAACAGCATTGATTTTTCCTTCAATACCACGCTCACCAAAACCGGGAGCCACTAACACCGCATCTAATTGACTCAGTACGGCGGCACAATGGTGATCGTCGACCAGCGTTTCGGACTGAATCCATTCCACCTCTACTTTACACTCGTTCGATGCGCCCGCATGAATAAACGACTCAGCAATGGATTTATACGCGTCGTGCAATTCGACATACTTACCCACCAGACCTATTTTGACCGTATGGCTTGGATTTTTCAATCGCCCGAGAAATGCCTTCCAGGCATCCAGATCGGCATCTTTATCATTATAAAGATCAAGCACGTAGAGCGCCCGCTGGTCGAGTCGCTCCTTTTGCATCAGCAACGGCACGTCGTAAATAGTCTCGGCGTCGATGGCTTCGATTACTGAACTAACCTGAACGTTACAGAACTGAGCGATTTTTCGGCGAATATCCTGTGGAAAGGGATGTTCGGTACGGCAAGCGATAATGTCGGGCTGCACACCATTTTCGAGTAGCATCCTGACCGAGTGCTGCGTCGGTTTGGTTTTCAACTCCCCCGCCGATCGTAGATACGGTATCAGCGTCAGGTGAATGACGAGCGTATCTTTTTCGCCGAGTTCAAACTTCATCTGGCGAACAGCTTCCACAAATGGTAACGATTCGATGTCGCCTACGCAACCGCCAATTTCGGTAATTACGATATCGTAATCACCCGTTTCGCCCAGAAGCTTGATGTTGCGTTTGATTTCGTCGGTGATATGCGGCACAACCTGCACGGTTTTGCCGAGGAAATCGCCCCGTCGTTCGCGGGTAATGACGTTGTTGTAAATACGCCCTGTGGTGATGTTGTTGGCCTGCGAGGTTGGTCGGTTCAGAAACCGCTCGTAGTGACCGAGGTCAAGGTCTGTTTCAGCCCCATCGTCGGTGACATAACATTCGCCATGTTCGTATGGATTGAGTGTGCCGGGGTCAATATTGATATACGGATCGAATTTCTGAATCGTTACCGTAAGTCCCCGTGCCTGAAGTAGTTTGGCCAGTGAAGAGGCAATAATGCCCTTGCCCAGTGATGAAGTTACTCCGCCAGTAACAAATATATATTTCGCGGATTTCGGTCCCGTAGCCGCCATGATTGAAACGTAATTAGGTCGTTACGGGATGTAAAGCTACGCAAAAAAGACGGAACGGGCGAAGGGAAAATCGGGAAAGTTGGTCTGTTTTGGGTAATCAGTTGGCCATCAGATAGCTTTTTAGCGAATTTTAAATTTGTCACTCATTTTGTTGATCATTTATACTTGTTCGTCCCAAAGCGCTGTTTATTTGATAAATAAGGTAGATGTTTACACCTCAGGCTACTGCTATATGGAATCAGAACTTATCTTTCGATTAGCCACTGAGGCTGATTTATTACCCATCATTAACATGCTTTCCGACGATCCTTTAGGCGCATTGAGAGAAAAAGTAGATGTACCCATTTCTCAAAACTATGTAAACGCATTTAACAGAATCAGGACGGATAGCCATCAGGAATTGACGGTGGCCGAAATCAATGGGGAGATCGTTGGCACGTTTCAATTAACGTTTATTCAATACTTAACTCATCAGGGAGGATTACGGGCGCAAATCGAAGCGGTTCGGGTAAGTTCTGCCTATCGCGGACAAGGCATCGGGACCGGGATGTTTACCTATGCCATAAATAGAGCCAAACAAAAAGGCTGCTATATATTCCAGTTGACAACGGACAAGAAGCGTCCCGGAGCCATCCGATTTTATGAAACACTGGGCTTTATTGCCACGCACGAAGGCATGAAGCTCAGCTTATTATAGCATCAAAACCAGCCCGCCGGAAGCAGTTCAATATCGATACGATGTAAATAACCATACCCAGGATCACGCCAGGCGAACGTCTGGTATACCAAAAAGTGGCCCTGTTGTATTAACAGGGCCACTTTTTTACTCCTATAAACTTGTTATTATTTCCAGGCATCC
>JANXVQ010000302.1 GCA_025351545.1 Spirosoma sp. | reverse complement strand
TCAAAACGACTGCGGTGTTCGGGCGAGACCGTAAAATGAATTTTGACTAATCCATCCGAATTCGCATAAGCCGCCCCTTCGACAAGATGCTCCTCTACAGGTGTCCGGGGGCCGTCGGCATATTGGTGAAATTTAAGCAGACCTTTTGGCAAGCTACCATAGTCCAGTCCCTCTTCGGTCAATAGGAATCGTAGTACCGTTTGTTTCAGCGATGGCTGCCAATCGTTTTCAGCAACGGCCTTATCTAAATCCTGACCTTTGGCCGCCATAACGGCTTTCAGGTCGTCATAAAAGGCAAAGTCATTTAGCCGGGCGAACACGTCGTCAACAGATTTATCGAATTTGCCATCCAGTGCCGAAAACAGGGCTTTAAACATCCGGGTAGCTGCGCCTGAAGCCGGAACAAACTTGACCAGGTCGCGTTCATGGGCCGCCTGATCGAACCGGTGGATATAGGCTGGTATCTGATCTTCGGCGATGCGAACGATGCCATCGCCAATGGTAGCGGCCTTGATAACGTTTAGATACGGGAAACCGTGAACGAAATAGTTTATCTGCTGGTCAATCTGGTCGAGCGATACGCCCTGTATCAGAATCTGGTCCTGATCTTGCTCAGTAAATGCCATGTTGATTAAAAGGAAAGATAGCGTTAGGAACGGGCGGCAAATTGGGTATTTCAGCAACATTACGCAAATCAAATTGTTGCAAAATTAGCCAGTATAGTTATTCGCCAATCACGAAGTCACCTGGGCGCACGAGCAAGTTGCCGATGAGCAACTAACGGGCAAATCGTTTACAACACTGGCGAGCGTGCGCGAACTACTGGAGTTTCTTTAACGAACTGTAAGTGAGCGTCTATCATACAGAATTAAGGCTTCCACTAAAATCTGGTCGGTTAATTCGTGAGAAGCAATAAAGTTGGCTAACTCCGATCCCATGTTGGGTAAAGCACTACTAAGAGAGTATTCATTGAGGAGTACAAATTTAGGATGCTCTCCTTCTTTTTGAATGAATAAGTCTCCCGTTAAAATATATTCCCCGACAAACCGATCTTCTAATGGAACACGATAACTGTATAATTTAGGATCAATAAGCCTGAGCCGTTTTGTCCACCTGCGAAATAATTTGTTCTTGCCATCATATAAGACCTCATAATAGGTAACACGCTTCACATTTATGATTTTGTATTGATCATTGATAAAGCGACGACCTTCAAGAGTAAACTCATCAGGTAATGCTTGAACCGCTTTTGTCGAATCGTTTAAACGCCAATAAATTTGATCGAGCACAATATCGTAAGCAATTTGAGCGGGCATTTCAATCTGATTTCTATAGATTAAAGTGCCTTGGTGCCAAACAAGATCGCCTAAGTAAGGGCTCCCTAAGCAAGTTGTTGTATAAGTAGGTACTGCATTCTTGCCGGTGTAGGTCGTAACTAATCGACCTTTCTGATCCTGCATAATAACGCGTTGTACCCCCTGACCATTACAGACCAACAGGCTACTGCAAGCAGTGCATACTAAAATGACAAAGGATTTCATGGCAAAGAAAGTAGTAGGCATAAACGCGTTTGTTGTGCTAATAAACGCATTTATGCAATCTTCGCTTTGCAAAAACAAAAAATTAATCTGTTTTTAAGTAATTGAATAATAGAGATTTAACTCGCAAGTGAAAAGGCACGGTTCTAATGTAAGGTAAAGCCATCGGCATCCCGATTGGCCGGAAATTTCTCCCGAAATGCGCGTAATTCATCTAGCGAAAGTGTCTGATGATGAACTACTTCTGAATCGGCTTGCCGAAATAGTACATCGCCTTTAAAGTCAATTACGGCTGAATCGCCACTGTAGGGATGCCCGTTTCCATCTGTACCAACCCGGTTAACGCCCACCACATAACTCAGATTTTCGATAGCGCGGGCTTGTAATAGTACGTTCCAGGCATTGCGCCGGGCGGCTGGCCAGTTGGCAACGTAGAGCAATAAGTCGTAGTCGAAATCAGAACCCGAACTTTGTTTATTTGCCGCTTGCTCCGGGTTTAATTCCTGGGATACATTGCGACTCCAGACGGGGAAACGAAGGTCATAACAGATGAGCGGACAAATGCGCCACCCTTTCCATTCTTTCACAATCCTCTGTGTGCCAGCCGTATAAACAGCATCTTCGCCCGCCATTCGAAACAGGTGCCGTTTGTCGTATGTGTCAAACTGACCGTTGGGTTGCATCCAGATAAGCCGATTGAAGAAATGCCCGGCCTCTTTAACGACATAACTACCCGTTACGACGGCTCCTGTTTGAGCGGCCATTTGTTTCATCCACCGGAAGGTGGTCAGGTTCATTGGTTCAACAACTACGCGGGCGTCCATCGTAAAGCCCGTTGTGAACATTTCGGGCAGAACAATCAGATCGGTTGGCTCGTCCAGGTTGAAAATACGCTCCTCCAGCATGGCTCGGTTAGCCACCGGGTCATGCCAATAAAGGTTGGCTTGCAGGAGGGTAATGTTCATTGAATCAATGTAGAATAGATGGTGTAAAATAAATAATGCTTACTGGTTTACAGATTCACTGTGCATTATTCATTTTACATGGTCCCTTATTTGGGGAATTTCATTTTGTAGTCGACATCTGTTCTGCCTTTTGTAATATCGGCCAGTTTTTTCTTGATGAGCGTCCGGCGGAGGGTGGGCAGGTAGTCGGTGAATAATTTACCATCGAGGTGGTCGTATTCGTGCTGAATAATACGGGCGGCCATGCCTTCATATTCTTCTTCGTGTTCGTTCCAGTCGGTATCGAGGTAACGAATCA
>JANXVQ010000267.1 GCA_025351545.1 Spirosoma sp. | reverse complement strand
GATGGCAAAAGCCCTGGCTTATTGGCCGTTGCTGATAACTACGGTTCAACCCCGGGTGGCAATCTGGCAGCGTTCTATGCTGGAGTTGGTTTGCTGAAAGAAGGCAAATACGATGAGGCTATTGAGCACCTGAAGAGTTTCAGTTGATAAACTGATGGAAACAGTTCTACTTGTGCTGTTTCATCCTGAGTGCTTACGTAATAACGATAGCCAAAGAAACCGGCAACCAGCAGGACAATGCCGCCAACTATGCCTAGCACAATATTTCTGTTCTGTTGGAAATAGTCACCAACATCTTCTAATTTTCCTTCTAAGGCGTCTGGGTCTTCTAAAAAGTCCAAGCCGGGATTCTTTTTGCTCATGCTTTTGCAATTTGGATTGCAAAATTAGGAATATTTACCATTGCGGAAAAGGGTAAACCTCAAAACTTTACGATTCATTTACATCTTGTAAAGCTATATCGCGTACGGCCAGTACTTCAGACGAGCGTACGGGCCTAATTTGATGCGATAAAAGCGTCTCGACGGCTACTGCTTCGCCGGTTAGCGTAACAAATTCCACTTCAAATGCTTTGCCTTCATTATAGACAGTTAAAATCGTGCCAACATCACCTTTTTTCAGGCGGCTATCGGCTACATCTTCCTGTAGCACAACTAAATCAAACTCACTCATACATTAATAAACTGGTTCAATACAAAAACGATTGATGGTAAAATCTTGTTTTGTTAAAATTGAGTTAACTTTGCTCCCGCTAATCTTCTAAGGGGTGCCCTAACCTAACGGGCTGAGATTATACCCATTGAACCTGCGCGGGTAATGCCGCGAAGGGAAATGAATTCACAGATTGTGTCTGTGAGTATTTGCAACAATCATACCTAACAAAAGGTAGGTTCGGCCCCTTGCCTATCGTCACTTTTTTCATCATGAAAAAAACGACGACTTATCTTGTTTTATTAGTAGCCTTACTTTGGCTACCAAGTCTGCCCGCCTGGGCGCAACTCGCCCTTTCTGGAACCGTCAGGGATGCTGATGGCGGCACATTGCCCGGTGCGGCCGTTGTGCTTGAAGGTACTTACAAAGGCACATTTACGGATGCTGCCGGAGCCTTTCGACTAACCAATCTTAAACCAGTTTCTGTATCAATACAGGTGTCGATGATGGGTTATGAGACTCAGAGCCAGATGATTAACCCATCTCAAAACGCTACGCTTTCCATAAAATTAACCAAAACAGCGGTAGTGGTCGATGAAGTTATTGTGAGTGCGACGCGCGCTAACCAGAAATCAGCGATTGCGTATACCGATGTTACACGTCGGGATTTGAACAAATTAAACCTGGGGCAGGATATACCGCAACTGCTCAATTTTACCCCATCTATCGTGACCACGTCCGATGCCGGTGCGGGTGTAGGCTACACGGGCATTCGCATTCGCGGGTCCGATGCCACGAGAGTAAACGTGACGCTCAACGGTATTCCGTACAATGATGCTGAGTCGCAGGGGACATTTTTTGTGAATATGCCCGATTTTGCTTCGTCTGTCAGTACGGTTCAGATTCAACGCGGTGTTGGCACATCGACCAATGGTGCCGGGGCTTTTGGAGCATCGGTTAATATTCAGACCAACAAGCTGGAAGAGAAACCATACGCCGAAGTAAACCTGTCGGGCGGTTCGTTTGGAACGCGAAAAGTAAATGTGCTGGTCGGGACAGGCCTGTTGAATAATCACTTTGTATTGGACGCCCGTCTGTCGAAAATTTACTCTGATGGCTACGTTGATCGGGCTTTCTCAGACCTGAAATCGTTTTATATTTCCGGCGGCTACTACACTAAAAAGAGTTTCTTCCGGCTGAATGTATTTTCAGGGCAGGAACAAACGTATCAGGCCTGGAACGGTGTGCCGGAGGAGTTGCTAAAGACCAACCGAACCTACAACTCGTTTACGTACGCCAATCAAACGGATAACTATCAACAGGATAACTATCAATTGATTAGTTCACATGAATTGACCAAAAACTGGCGGGCTAACCTGTCGTTTTTTTACACGAAAGGGAAAGGCTATTATGAAGAGTTCAAAACGCAGGATGCCTTTAGTAAATATGGTCTTCCAAATGTTGTTATTGGTGGTTCAACTATCCGGCAGACCGATTTGATTCGGCGACTCTGGCTGGACAATGATTTTTATGGTGGTGTTTTTTCATTCGACTACAACAGCTTTGGTAAGCTGACGGCGAATATCGGCGGAGGCTGGAATCAATACAAGGGTGCCCACTATGGGGAGATTGTCTGGGAACGTGTTTCGGGTAACACCAATATCCGCGACCGATACTATGAAGATAATGCCACCAAACGCGATTTTAATCTGTACGCCAAGGCATTTTATCAGTTTACGCCAAAGCTTAACGCCTTCGTTGATGCGCAGATTCGCACGGTTGACTATTCGTTTTTGGGCTATAACAGCCAGTTGCAGAATGTGCAACAGAATGCAACGCTGACATTTTTCAATCCCAAAGCTGGCCTGACATATACAATTAATGATCGTAGCACAGTTTATGCATCGGTGGGAGTGGGCCAGCGGGAACCGAACCGAAATGATTACACGCAATCGACACCCCAAAGCCGCCCCAAAGCCGAAAAGTTGATCGACTACGAAGCGGGCTATAAGGTTCAGACAGAGAATCTGGCCTTTACAGCGAATGCTTATTACATGAACTACCAGAATCAGTTGGTGCTTTCGGGGAAATTAAATGACGTGGGGGCTGCCAACCGGGTGAACGTTCCTGTGAGTTATCGCGCTGGTCTGGAACTTGAATTGGGCGCACGACTGGCCAAACAACTTCGCTGGAATGTGAATGCTACATTCAGCCAGAACAAGGTCAAAAACTTTACGGAGTATCTGGATAACTTCGATAACGACCAGCAGGAAAGTCGTCAATACAGCCGGACGGACATCTCGTTTTCACCGAACGTTATTGCGGGGTCTCAATTATTATTCACGCCCGCTAAAGGTCTGGAGTTGGGGCTACTTTCGAAATATGTAGGAAAGCAATACATGGACAATACGTCGAACGAAAGCCGGAAATTGAATTCCTATTTCACAAATGACATCCGGCTGATTTACAGTATCAAGCCCAGGTTCGCGAAGGAAATCGCCTTCACGGTCTTATTTAACAACGTTCTCAACGAACTGTACGAATCCAACGGTTATACCTATGCCTATATTTCGGAAGGGAAAGTAACGGCCGATAATGGCTATTACCCGCAGGCCGGCCGGAATTTTCTGGCGGGAATCAGAGTGCGGTTTTAATGGATTATTTCAAACGAATCAGAGTCTAATGGCGCAAGGCCGGAGCCTTGCGCCATCTGCGTTTACCTTATTCAACCAATTGCCTGAGCCAAATCCTGAATTAAATCGTCAACATCTTCAATGCCGACACTGAGCCGGATAAGGGTATCTTTCAGGCCATTCTTGTGGCGCTCTTCTGTCGGAATGCTGGCGTGCGTCATACTGGCGGGGTGTGTGCAAAGCGACTCAACGCCCCCCAACGATTCGGCCAGTGAGAACACCTGGAAGCTCTCCATTAACCGAATGGCCTCGGGCATCGAATCGCCTTTTAACTCAAACGAAAGCATTCCGCCGAAGTCGCGCATTTGCCGTTTCGCTAACTCATGAGCGGGATGAGACGCTAAACCCGGATAGTAAACCTGACTAACTTTTGGGTGTTGCTGCAAATACTGAGCAACTTTCATGGCGTTTTCGCAGTGACGCTGCATCCTGACATGCAAGGTTTTAATGCCGCGCAATACCAGAAAACAATCTTGTGGTCCGGGTACGGCTCCGCAGGCATTCTGGATGAAAGCCAGCCGCTGGGCGGTGTCGTCGTCATTCAGGATAATGGCGCCCATAACCGTATCGGAGTGACCACCGAGGTATTTTGTAACCGAGTGCATCACAATATCAGCCCCTAGATCGAGCGGATTTTGCAGGTAAGGTGATGCAAACGTATTGTCCACTACAAGCTGAATGTTGTGGGGTTTCGTAATGGCTGCCACAGCCGCAATGTCCACTAGTCGCAATAATGGGTTCGTTGGCGTTTCAATCCAGACCATTTTCGTGGCTGGCGTGATGGCTGCTTTCAGGTTATCCGGGTTTTCTAAACCAACGAATTTGAATTTGAGACCAAACTCCTGAAATACGCGCACCATAAGCCGGTATGTACCACCGTAGAGGTCATTACTGGCAATAATCTCATCGCCGGGCTTGAACACTTTCAGGATTGCGTCTGTTGCGCCTAAACCCGATGAGTAACAAATGCCGTGTTTCCCGTTTTCGAGAGCAGCCAGATTGTTTTGTAATACCGTTCGGGTTGGGTTTTGCGTTCGGGCATATTCGTACCCTTTATGCTTGCCCGGCGACTCCTGAACGTAGGTCGATGTTTGATAAATGGGCGTCATAATTGCGCCCGTTGTGGGGTCCGGTACAATACCGGCATG
>JANXVQ010000263.1 GCA_025351545.1 Spirosoma sp. | reverse complement strand
CGGCTGTTATTGGTGGTTGCGATGTGTTGACTGTTCATCCATACGATAGCATTTTGGGAAAATCACCAGAACGCGAATTCGCCGACCGTATTGCCCGAAATGTATCGGTCTTACTGAAAGAGGAAAGCTATTTAGATAAAGTTGCCGATCCATCGGCCGGGTCATATTACATTGAAACATTAACGCATACGATGGCCGAAGCAGCCTGGGCATTGTTTCTGGATATCGAAAAGCAGGGCGGATTTGCCAAAGCGTTGGCTAACGGATTTGTGCAGACTGAAATAGAGCGATTCTATCAGGCAAAGGTTGATGCTGTGCGAAACGGAAAGGGGCTGATAGGCGTAACGAAGTTCCGGTTTGATGAGCCATCGAATCAAATTTACACGCCCACAAAAGAACTTGCCGGTTTATTCCCTGACCGACGACTGGCCGAGGAGTTTGAGTAAATCCGTTGTAACATCAACAAACATGCGACCCGACTTCACTACCATATATAATCAGCCAGCAACAGACAATGCGTTGGCGAATCCCGTGCCTTCTACCCAGCCGCTTACGCCGTTCCCCACGGCCGAAGGAATTAAGCTGAAGCCCCGTTTTACGGTTGTTGATTTGGCAAATACCGATCACCTGAACTATGCCGCCGGTGTGCCACCGTTTTTGCGGGGTCCGTACGCCAGTATGTACGTTCGCCAACCCTGGACCATCCGGCAGTACGCCGGTTTTTCGACCGCCGAAGAATCGAATGCGTTTTACCGACGTAACCTGGCTGGTGGTCAAAAAGGTCTCTCCGTGGCCTTTGATCTGGCTACGCACCGAGGGTATGATTCTGACCATCCGCGCGTCGTGGGCGACGTCGGTAAAGCAGGTGTCGCCATTGACTCGGTTGAGGATATGAAAATCCTTTTCGACCAGATTCCCCTCGACCAGATGTCGGTATCCATGACCATGAATGGAGCTGTGTTGCCAATCATGGCGTTTTTCATTGTGGCCGCCGAAGAGCAGGGCGTTGCGCCGGAAAAGCTATCCGGCACGATTCAAAACGACATTTTAAAGGAGTTCATGGTACGGAACACCTACATATACCCGCCCGAACCATCCATACGTATTGTTGGCGATATTTTTTCGTACACGGCCCGGCACATGCCGAAGTTCAACTCCATCAGTATCAGTGGTTACCACATGCACGAAGCAGGCGCTCCCGCCCACCTTGAACTGGCTTATACGCTGGCCGATGGCCTGGAATATATCCGTACCGGCCTGCGGTCGGGTATGGGTATCGACGATTTTGCGCCCCGTTTGTCGTTCTTCTGGGGAATTGGCATGAATCATTTTATGGAGATTGCCAAGCTTCGGGCGGGCCGACTTTTGTGGGCTAAAGTCGTTAAACAATTCAGCCCGAAAAACTCAAAGTCATTGGCCTTACGAACGCATTGCCAAACGTCTGGCTACAGTCTTACGGAACAGGATCCGTTCAATAATGTTGCCCGAACCACGATTGAAGCGTTAGCCGCGGTATTGGGTGGAACGCAAAGTTTACACACCAATTCTTTAGATGAAGCCATTGCGCTGCCCACTGATTTCTCAGCCCGAATTGCCCGAAATACCCAACTTTATTTACAGTACGAAACAGATATTACCCGCGCCGTTGACCCGTGGGGCGGCTCCTATTATATCGAATTCCTGACAAAGGAATTAGTGGAAAAAGCCTGGGCGTTGATGGAAGAAGTAGAGCAATTGGGAGGCATGACGAAAGCCATTGAAACGGGCTTGCCCAAACTTCGTATTGAAGAAGCCGCTGCCCGCAAACAAGCGCGCATTGACTCCGGAAAAGATGTTATTGTTGGGGTCAACCGATACAAACCTGAATCTAAAACCACCATCGAACTGCTCGACATCGACAATCAGGCCGTACGTAAAAGCCAGATAAAGCGCCTAACAGACATAAAGGAAAAACGAAATAAGGAGAAGGTCAAACAAGCCCTGACCGCTTTGACGGAAGCTGCTTTTACCTCACTCCACGCTCCGAACCCCCTGCCCCCTGCTAAAAACCTCCTTGCCCTCGCTGTTGAAGCGGCTAGCCACCGCGCTACGCTGGGCGAAATATCCGACGCTATAGAAAAAGCATTTGGTCGCCACAAAGCCACGATCCGATCTATATCGGGGATTTACTCCGCCGAGGTATCTGATGATGAGAATTTTCGTTTAGCGCGCGAAATGAGTGATCAATTTGCTGAACTCGACGGGCGCCGTCCCCGGATTCTGGTGGCTAAAATGGGACAGGACGGCCACGACCGGGGCGCCAAAGTCATCGCCACGAGTTTTGCCGACCTTGGTTTCGATGTTGATATGGGTCCTCTATTTCAAACACCAGACGAAGTAGCCCGCCAGGCCGCCGAAAACGACGTGCATATTGTTGGCGTATCGAGCCTGGCAGCGGGTCATAAAACGCTGGTTCCACAACTCATTGACGAACTTAAAAAGATTGGCCGCTCCGACATTATGGTTATTGCCGGGGGTGTCATTCCGGCAGGCGATTATCAGTATTTGTATGATGCTGGCGTCAAAGGTATTTTCGGACCAGGAACGGTGATCTCAATTGCGGCACAGAAAATCTTGAAGGAGTTGATGGAGGCATAAACTATGCTTTATTATTGCACGCATTCTCAAATATTTGTTCACGCATCAACAATGAGTAATCACGCAGAATTAAACAATACTTTTAACTAGCATAAATACTTGAATATCACGATACTAATATCAATTTTGATCCCCTTTAAATCTGTCTAATTACTTAAGTTCCAGATTTAAATTGATAAAGATTATGTCTATATCGGAGAAGACAAGAGCTGGACAGGAAGATAGAGGAAATAACAGAAAAATATTTATTTGAGCATACCATTCAATTTTTCAAAAAGACTGAAAAGCTATGCGATCATTTGCCTCAGGCGTAATAACTCTGATTCACGGAGCTTTCTCATAAAACAGCCTCTGCTTTCATAAACTGAATGAGTGAAGAAAATTTATCGGCAAAACTGTCCAATTGTCCCGGCTGTCGAGTTCCACAGTTTGGTTGAGAAGTTGACAGAAAGCGGTAGTTTTAGCCGTGCGGGGAACAGGGGTCATGAATTTGTCGTCTAGTTAACCACAAAGGTAAAACTACTGGCTCGCAACCATTTTTATAAAAAAAGCCCTGTAAGGTATAGGTAGCAACGAATTAGTAACATCAGTAAATAAATTTAAAAACTACAGCACGTAACTGACACAAAAAGTACTTTTGTTGGTTTATGTACATGATATTAGGACACATTAGCTGTTCTCTCTTACCAGACAACAAATAGAGTCACTCATGCAAGCAACAGATAAACAACCAGCAACCCAGGCTGGCACAATTACAATTGGCGGAGATTTGACCGTTAATCGATTGGCTTATGGAGCTATGCGTATTACGGGCAATGGCATTTGGGGTCCACCCCAGGACCATGACGAGTGCATTCGTGTTCTGAAGCGTACACTCGAACTTGGTATCAACTTTATCGATACGGCTGATAGTTATGGCCCACACGTGTCTGAAGAACTCATTGCCGAAGCCCTTTACCCGTATCCCGATGGCGTAATTATTGCCACAAAGGGCGGTTTACTACGCACAGGCCCAAATCAATGGCCGGTTGATGGCAGTCGAAAACACCTCGAAGAAGCATTGAACGGTAGTTTGAAACGCCTGAAACTTGATCAAATCGATCTGTATCAACTTCACCGATTCGACAGTAAAGTACCATCAGAAGAATTCCTCGGCTTTTTGAAGGAAGCCCAACAACAGGGTAAAATCCGGCACATCGGTCTGTCGGAGGTTAGCATCGAACAGATCGAAGAAGCAAAACAGTATTTTGACGTTGTTTCGGTACAGAACATGTACAACTTTGGTGAGCAACGATGGAATGACGTGCTGAAATACTGCGAGCAAAACAACATTGCTTTTATTCCCTGGTTTCCGCTCAATGCGGGGAATGTGACGGCAGAGAATGCGATCAAGAAAGTAGCTAAACGGCACGGAGCAACAGATTATCAGATTGCGTTAGCATGGTTGCTGGCCGCATCGCCGGCAATGTTACCTATTGCCGGAACCTCGTCGGTGAAACACTTGGAAGAAAACGTTCTGGCTGCAACAATCAAACTGACGGATGAAGATTTGCAGGATATGCCTCTTCCCAAATAAAATTGTTTAGAAGCTATCTAAATTAACTGGCACATTTTATCTTTACCAGTTATTTTTGCTACCATGACGGGCTGGCGTAACCGGAATGGTTTCGACAACAGTGCGGGCTTTTTCTATAACCAGTCGGAAGAAGAGCGCAAACATGCCATGAAGTTGTTTCATTACCTCTGCGACCAGGGCGGAACTGCTTATTCTCCCGAAGTTCCGGCCATAAGTCAGGGGTTTGTTTCCCGGCATTCAGTATTTGAAAGCGTTCTGGATCAGGAAATTTCCGTTACCGATTCCATTAACCGGATTACTGGTGTTTGCCGTCGTGAAAAGGTCAGGTAAAAGGAATAGTATTGGACCGAGAGTTAGCCGCGACAAAAAAAACGACCTGTGACTCAGCCTCTACTCTTTAATTCGGTGTCATTACCCGAGATTCTTGATTCTGTTTGTATCCGGATCAAAGTAAGTAGTGGGACACAATTAATTAAAATTAATCTGATACGTCTGCCCGAATTGACTCCAGATTCGTTCCAGCGCACACCGCAAACTGGCTAAACTCTCATAG
>JANXVQ010000191.1 GCA_025351545.1 Spirosoma sp. | reverse complement strand
TTTCATGTACCGCTGAAATGCTCCTCGTGGTAAACTCGATAGTTTGAGCGGTTGCAGAATGGAACCAGTGATTAAGTCATCATAATATACATTCAGTTCAATAAGGCGATTGTCCAGATCTCGGGCGAAAGCAACAGAGTCGTAAGGGGGCGTTGCAAACTCGACCAACCACTCATGATAAGGCAACCCTTCTTTCGGACTAACCATTGGCGCCACCGTGAACTCGACAACTTCGGTTTCGGGGTGTTTCTGCATGGCGTCTTTCAATGCCTTCTCAACTTCCTCACCGATGACATGTTCACCAAAAGCTGAAATGAAGTGTTTTATACGCCCCGTTACAAGAAGTCGGTAGGGTTCCCGCGACACAAATTTGACGGTATCGCCAAGGGAATAACCCCACAATCCAGCGTTGTTGTTGATAATAACAGCGTAGTTTTTACCTAACTCAACTTCGTCAATCGTTAGTCGGCGTGGATTTTCGGTAAAGTATTCGTCAGCCGCAATAAATTCAAAAAAGATGCCACTATCCACTAACAATAGCAAGCCTTCTTCTGTCTGGCTATCCTGAAAGGCAATAAAGCCTTCCGATGCCGGGTAAGTTTCAATGGAGTCGATGCGTTTGCCGATACTGTCAAATAACTTGGCGCGGTACGGCTCGAAATTGACACCGCCATAGACGAACACCGAAAAATCAGGAAAAACATCTTTAATCAATTTGCCCGTCCGTTCCTGAATCCGGTCGAAATACATCTGCACCCAGGGTGGAATCCCGGAAATGAGCGACATGGGCTGGGTCAGCGTCTCGTCTATGATCCGCTCCAGTTTCGTTTCCCAATCCTCAATAATATTGGTTTCGTAGCTAGGCAGTTGGTTTGTGCGCAGATAAGCGGGAACGTGGTGGTTCGCAATACCGGACAACCGACCGATATTAATGTCCGCTTTCCGGGTCAGTTCGGGACTGCCCGACAGAAAGATTAATTTCTTGTCAAGAAAGGCACCATTCCCGGTTTCATTAATGTAATTCAACAGTGCATCGCGGGCAGAATTGATATGATTTGGAATAGAATCCTGGGTAATTGGAATGTACTTGGTGCCGGATGTCGTACCGGATGTTTTGGCAAAATATAACGGTTTCCCCTTCCAGAGTACATCCGTTCCACCATTCAGGATCTGCTCGATATAAGGCTTTAGATCTTCGTAATCCCGAACGGGAACCGCCTGTCGAAATTCCTCAACCGTATGCACATCGTTAAAGCGGTGATCCTGACCAAAAACAGTATTCCGACCACCTTCCATCAATCGCCGAAACCAGCGTTGCTGAGCTTCGGCAGGTTGGTACATCCAGGTTTGCTGCCGTTCCACTACCCACTTAGCCAATGGCTTACTGACAACTGAACGTATTCCCATAATAATGCAAAAGTAGTGCTTAATAGATAATGTATGCCGAAGAATGCATAATCAGAGGTTCTGTGCTACAGTTAGCCATTATCCATACGGTTCATTATTTATTATTCAGTTTATTCTCTTAAATAATCTATATTTTTGCGGACCTTAAAAACACTGTAGACTCGTAAGAAAGCGTTCTGCGCCAACATATAATGGGACTTTTTAATTTTTTAACCAGCGACATTGCTATTGACCTGGGAACGGCCAATACCTTGATTATTCACAAGGATCGGATTGTGGTGGATGAGCCCTCAATTATTGCCATGGACAAGCTCACCGGAAAGGTGCTGGCCATTGGTCATAAGGCCATGCAGATGCACGAAAAGACCAATGAAAACATCAAGACAATTCGCCCGTTAAAAGATGGTGTTATTGCCGACTTTACTGCCGCCGAACTAATGATTCGGGGCATGATTAAAATGATTAACCCCGGCAACAAGCTGTTTTCGCCTTCGCACCGGATGGTTATTTGCATTCCGTCGGGCATTACAGAGGTAGAAAAGCGGGCCGTTAAGGATTCTGCCGAACATGCTGGCGCCAAGGAAGTATATATGGTACACGAGCCGATTGCGGCCGCTATCGGAATTGGCATTGATATCACACAACCCAACGGCACGATGATCGTGGACATTGGGGGGGGGACCACCGAGATCGCCGTAATTGCCCTGTCGGGAATTGTCTGCGAACAATCTATCCGTATTGCCGGTGATGTTTTCACCCGCGACATTGTGGATTACATGCGTCGGGAACATAATTTGCTCATTGGCGAACGCTCGGCCGAGCAAATCAAGATGGAAGTTGGTTCAGCCCTGCCCGAACTGGACAATCCACCACCGGATTACGAAATTCGGGGTCGCGATTTAATGACCGGTATTCCGAAAGAAATCAAGGTTACTTATAGCGAAATTGCCTACGCGCTCGATAAATCCATCTCGAAAATTGAAGAGGCTACGATGAAAGCGCTCGAAATTTCGCCACCAGAATTATCGGCCGATATCTACACAAACGGTATTCATTTAACGGGGGGCGGGGCACTCCTGCACGGTCTCGATAAGCGGCTTGCTGCTAAAACCAAGCTGCCAATTCACGTTGCCGATGATCCGCTCAAAGCTGTAGTGAAAGGGACGGGTGAAGTGATTAAGAATTTAGAAATGTACCGATCGGTACTGATTAGCTAATTTTATAACGCGGACGGAAGTTTTTGTCTTGTGGTTATTGCTCTGGCAATCCATAATGCGCAGACTTCTATCCGCGTTATTTGTTTATATGGGAGAGTTAGTTGACTTTTTCGTCCGAAGCCGAAACTTCATTTTGTTTGTGTTGCTCGAAGTACTTTGTTTCTACTTCATCATCAATACCAGCAACTATTGGAGTGTTACGTATTTCAATACCTCAAACCGGTATGCGGCTCAGGTGTTGGCCTGGTCAAATGCGGCTAACGACTATGCCAGCCTTCGAGAAGTCAATGCCGATCTGGCGCTGGAGAATCAACGACTTAACACCCAACTGACTAAATTACTCCAGAGTAAGCCCGCTGCTCCGGCGGAGTATCAGGCCGATTCTGCTTTTGCCGACCGGTTTAAATTTACCGTTGCAAAGGTGATTGACAACACGACGCAGTTTGCTGACAATTACATTACAATTGATAAAGGCACCGACGATGGCATTAGACCCGGTATGGGCGTTATCTCACCAACGGGTGTCGTTGGTAACGTGAAAGTTTGCAATAAGCATTTTTCGGTGATTACATCCATTTTGCATTCTGAGTTTTTGGTATCGTCGAAATTGACTAAGGCCAATGAAATCGGCTCTGCCAAGTGGGACGGCGTCGATCCACATCTTATGAAATTAGATGCCATTCCACGTTACAAGCCCGTCAGTAAAGGAGATTCGGTTGTTACCTCGGAATTTAATTCGACTTTTCCTCCGGGAATTCTGGTTGGGCGCGTTCGTACAGTTGGCGTTCAGCCAAATCAGACGTTCTACGATATCACGTTTGATCTGGCAACGAATTTCAGTAATCTCTCATTTGTGTACGTCGTAAATAATCGTCTGCAAGCGGAACAGGAACAGTTACAGAAACAAATTGAAAGCGAAAAATAAGTATGTTCTGTCCCAGTAGTCCGTAACATACTGATCTATAAAATGACCCTGCGCGAAATTCTGTCCACATCGTTTTTATTTTTGTTGTACCTAGTATTACAAATCCTTCTGGTACGGAATCTGGTCTTGTTCGATTACGCATTCTGCTTCATTTACATTGCCTGCATCCTGCTCTTACCGAATGAAATTGGCATGACATGGTTACTGGTTATCGCTTTCGTGACGGGCATCACGATCGACATGTTTTATAATACATTAGGTATGCATGCAGCGGCAACAGTGCTGATGGCCTACTGTCGGCCATTGATTGTGCGATCACAAATTGATGTGCCGGGTTTAGAAACGCGAATTGGATTCTCGTTGCGGGAACTGGGTGTCGGAGCTTTTTTTCGATACGTATTCATGCTGGCTTTAATTCATCATACGGCTCTCTTTTTCATCGAAGCCAGCAGCCTGACGCTGATTATTCCAACGCTTATTCGGGTAGGAGCCAGCACCTTATTTACAACTGTCAGCATCGTTCTGATTCAGTTTTTTACGAGAAATTAATTTTTGGCACCGGGCAGGCGTTCCACCCTAACAATTATGGCTGAAACATTAATTATCCCAAAGTTCTTGAACCGGCAGGCCGTTTATGATAGCCTGATTCCACAGATAGCCGCACTCGTTGAGGGCGAACCAGACCTGATTGCTAATCTGGCTAACATTGCTGCTGCCCTTAAAGAAGCCTTTGGGTTTTTCTGGGTTGGGTTTTACCTCAAAAAAGATAACCAGTTGGTGTTGGGGCCGTTTCAGGGACCAATTGCCTGCACTCGGATTGCGTTCGATAAAGGTGTTTGTGGGGCCGCATATACCCGACAAGAAACGATTCTGGTGCCCGACGTTGACCAATTTCCGGGACATATTGCCTGTAGTTCGGCCTCAAAATCGGAAGTAGTTGTTCCGGTATTTGATCAGGCTGGAAACGTGACGATGGTGCTGGATGTGGATAGTGACCAGGTAAACGATTTTAGCGGGGTTGACGTAGCGGGCCTGGAGCAGATTGCGGAGTTGATAAAGACTTTCTGATCAGCGATCTCCTGATTAATATATAATTAAATTCACCTGTGCGCTTAAACCGCAGACACTTTGCGTCGTCTTATATTCGGATTTAACTATCACGAACATGTTTAAGAAAATCGCCCTGAGTGGACTACTCCTCTCTTTCGTCTCATTATCTTTATTCGCACAACAAACGGCTGCTCCCGATGCGCCAGCCCAGGCTACTACCAGAATGGGTAAAAACCGGCCCATGCAGCAACATCAAATGGGTGATCCAGCCACCCGCGCCAAAAAAATGACCGACCGTATGACGCAGCAGTTAGGTCTCGATCAGGCTACGTCGCAAAAAGTATATGATGTTACGCTGGCCCGTGCCCAGAAAGTAGATGCTATTCAGGCTAGCTCCGACGATAATAAGGCAAAAGCGCAATCGCTGAAAGCGAATGCTGATGATTTCAAGGCCAAGTTGAAGGGTATTCT
>JANXVQ010000137.1 GCA_025351545.1 Spirosoma sp. | reverse complement strand
CGGGATGGTAATTTTGAGGGAGCAGTAATCCCCGCCGATTTGCAACGGCAGTGGATTCAGGGGACAGGTCCGGCGGCAAAGCCTAACACGCCGGTCGAAAATAGTATCCGAAATGTAGCCTATGCACTGCTCTCGGGAGCCGATGGCTGGATGTTCGATGGCGAAGATGCGTTAGGACAGATTACGACTATGTCGCTTGATAATCAGCGAAATCTGAAATTAGCTATCCATAAAGATCCGGTATTCTTAACCGTAGCCGCAAAGGTGGCGGAGGAAATGAACCGATGGGCGACGTCTTTTTTAGGCCGGGATATTATTACCGACTGGGAAAAACAACTGGACTTCACTACCAAGATATTTCGGGCTCGCGGTCTTCATCTCGACGACCGCCACATCCGCGATGCAGATGGTGAAGCAATGGCAGCCTCCATTGTTGACGCGACGCTTTATGTAGCTAATAATTATAAAGCACTGCAAAATGCTGGCTCGTCTGTTGTGTTATATCTTCCCAAAATTCAGACGGCAGAAGAGGCTGGCGTCTGGAATAGTCTGCTAAGTGCGCTTGAGGTCCAACTCGGTCTGGAAAACGGGACAATTAAGGTCTATGTATTAGTTGAACAACTCGAAGCAACCCATCAACTGATGGAAATCCGGGCGGCTCTTGGGAAGCATTTTGCGGGCTATAATACCGGCCGATGGGACTACATTAATAGTGTGTCTGATGCCATGGCGTGGGACAAAGATTTCATAAATCCCAATATCGAGGCCATCACCATGACGTATGGCTACATGCGTAACTACGAAGATCGCGTTCGGAGGGCCGTTAATACGCCCGATATGAATGGCAATTTCGCCTTGTGGCAGGGTGGAATGGAGCCTAATATACCCGTAGGCTCAGAAGAGGGCGTTTCGGCCAGCATGAAAAAAGCAGTAGCTGGTGCTGAACGTGAACAGCGTGAAGGTGCCAGCGGGAAGTGGGTTGCCCACTGGAAAATGGTCCACATTGTACGGCCTGTTTGGGAGAAAGTTGGCGAAGCGAATCAGTTAGGACGAGAGTTTCCACGGCTAACCTATTCGTCACAGGACGCTGATGGATTGATTTTAATTGAATCGGCCCCGACTGATATTCGTGGTGCGCGCAACCTGCTGAGTGTTGCTTTGCAATACGGAAATGCCTTTGGGCAGGGGATGCAGGCAGCAGCCCTGAAACCCGCCGATTTTTTCGGAAATGATGACATTTTGTACTTAATGGAGGATATGGCCACGGGCGAAATTCGATTGAGTATTCTCTGGGAATGGGCTCACAAAGGAGCGATTCTTACAGAAGATGATGTAGAAGTCGGTACGAAAGCTGGCGACGTGTTCTCTGAAGTATTATACAAGAAATTACTGGAGCAGGAATATGAAAAACTGCTAAACGCCAGTAATAAAGATGTGTATGATTCATCAAAAATTACCACGTTGCCCATTGCCCGCGAAATAGCAAATACCTATATTCTCAGCGATGTAAAAGCACCCTGGTTTATTGATTTGTTAAATATAAACCTTAATAATACCGACCTGGACGTAGCGAAGTCAAGGATCGATTTATACATGAATACGTTGGTAAAAGAAGGTAAACGAGTCACCGAAAACCTTGACTTTGTGAAGCCTGAAAAATAACTTCCTGCTACGTTATTATGAGCGTGTAAATCGATAAAGTCTGCCACTTCAGAATACAGGGATTTCTTATAAAAAAACGGTAGTCCCCAAAAATAGTAAAACATGGTATTGTTGCATCTGCAACATTTCTGATGCAACAATACCAGTCGATAAAGCTCTAAGTACTGAAGCTATTGGTGTGCAAGTTTTGGCTACTATTTAATAGAGTTGTTGCGTCGGTGATTGTTAGCTAGTTAGTCAAATAGAAATTCCAAATGCCTGCGCAAATAATTAGGGATGATTCATACAATTTGACCTTGTGTGTGCGTAAACGATCCGTTAAATACCGATACCGTTTTAGCCC
>JANXVQ010000133.1 GCA_025351545.1 Spirosoma sp. | reverse complement strand
ATATGATCGGTCGTACACTTGCCTTTCGCTTTGATGAGCAGCTTCAAGCCTTTAAGGTCTGTACCTTCCCAGGCCGCAAACGGGGCCAGCAGTTGCAGACGGTCTGAGGTCAGGCTAACCACTACCGTAACGTCGGAACCGTCTTCGGCCGGAGCCTGATAACCGGCGTCATCAACGGCATAGCCTTTTACGGGTTGCTCAATGCCTTGTGGTTCATCGAGTTTCACCTGCTCCCCGTTTTCGTTGGTCAGCGTATCGGTCATCGGGTTAAACGTCAGGTCACCGGCAATGGCAAAAGCGGTCACTATTTCGGGCGAGGCTACAAATGCGTGGGTACTGGCATTACCATCATTCCGTTTGGCAAAGTTCCGGTTGAACGATGTGATGATCGAGTTTTTTCGGGTTGGATCGTCCATATGACGCGCCCACTGCCCAATGCAGGGACCGCAGGCATTGGCCAGTACAACGCCACCAATTGCTTCAAACGTAGTTAAAAGACCATCGCGTTCAGCCGTGAACCGAACCAGTTCAGAACCGGGCGTTACGGTGAACTCGGCTTTGGTTTTCAAGTGCTTGGCGGTTGCCTGAGCGGCTATCGACGCTGAGCGAGTCATGTCTTCGTAGCTGGAATTGGTGCAGGAACCAATCAACCCAACCTCCAGTTTGGCAGGCCAGTTATTTTCTCTCACCGCTTTGGCAAAGTGCGATAGCGGCCAGGCCAGATCGGGCGTGAATGGGCCGTTGATGTGCGGTTCCAGTTCCGACAGGTCAATTTCAATCAGTTGATCGTAGTACGAAGCCGGATCAGCATACACTTCATCATCGGCACGAAGGTCTTTTTTTACAGCTTCGGCGGCATCAGCAATTTCGCCACGGCTGGTAGCCCGGAGATAATCACCCATCTTGTCATCATACGAAAAGATAGAGGTCGTTGCGCCAATTTCGGCACCCATGTTACAAATCGTACCTTTACCAGCGGCCGACAACGTTTCGGCTCCTTCGCCGAAATACTCGACAATGCAACCGGTACCACCTTTCACGGTCAGGATACCCGCCACACGCAGAATTACGTCTTTAGCCGACGACCAGCCACTCAACTTACCGGTCAATTTAATACCGATCAGTTTCGGCATTTTAAGTTCCCAGGCCAGACCCGCCATCACGTCGCAGGCATCGGCACCACCAACCCCAATGGCGATCATGCCCAGTCCGCCCGCCATTGGTGTGTGCGAATCCGTACCGATCATCATACCGCCCGGAAACGCGTAGTTTTCCAGTACTACCTGGTGAATGATTCCGCCACCTGGTTTCCAGAAGCCAATACCATATTTATCAGAAACGGAGGCCAGGAAGTCGTATACTTCTTTGTTCTTATTTTTGGCAATATCCAGATCTTCCACAGCACCCACTTCGGCCTGAATCAGGTGGTCGCAGTGAACTGTTGACGGAACCGCCACTTTTGGCCGACCGGCCTGCATAAACTGCAACAAAGCCATTTGGGCCGTTGCATCCTGCATAGCCACCCGATCAGGAGCAAAATCCACGTAGGCTTTGCCCCGTTCGAATGCCTGAGTCGGCAGGGCTGATGAACCAGCGCCTGCGAAGAGGTGACTGTATAAAATTTTCTCCGACAAGGTCAGCGGTTTGCCCACTGCCTGCCGGGCGGCTTCGACGCGTTCGCCGAGGTTAGCGTAAACGCGCTGAATCATGTCTAAATCAAAAGCCATAGCAAGTAGAAATAAAACTGGTTACTGAAAGGGATATCCTCTAAAGAAGAACCAACGAATCCAAAAAATGGATTCCGGTTAGCGGGTCAAAATTAGAAGATTCTGGCACGTTTTGGAAATATTCATAAGAATGGATTATAAACAACGGCAAAGTCGGTCGTAAATACGGCCATTCGCTCTAATTTCAACCCGGATGTAGAACAAAATAGATAATCCCCCCTATCTTGACGCCTAAAATCGCGGCAATATGTTAACCAGCCTAACCATTGGTATAAAAACAATCGACGCACAGACGCTAACTATTATGAATAAGAAAAACGCTTTACTATCCATTACGGCTCTACTGGCCTTGGGATTGACATTTACGTCTTGCAATAATGACGACAACCCAACCATTACATCAACAACAACAAAGTTAGCAGCAACACTCAATGGTGCCAGCGAAAAGCCAGCATCAACGTCTTCAACCGCAACAGCCAGTTTTGTAGGCGATTTGAATACAACGACGCGGGTACTTAGCTATACGGTTACATACCAGGGATTTTCTGAAGCGTTGACTGGTGGTCATATACACCGAATTACCGCAGCAAATGGTACTGGCCCGGTTGACATCCCTTTTCCATCATTAACGAATCCAATTATCGCCACATCCCCAGTTCTTCGCCAAACACAGGTAGATAGCTTGCTGGCAGGTCAATATTATGCAAACCTGCACACAAAAACGTACCCGGGCGGTGAAATTCGTGGTGATATAAAGAAGTAGTAGTTTAGAAATGGCTTGTTTTCAAAAAAGCCATTTACATTAAAAAGGCCAGTCCGTTAATACGGTACTGGCCTTTTTGCATTCTGGTTAATGTAAATTTACCCTACCGCGATGGTTTGCGCAGGCTTATTGGTCGCTGGATTTTTTGGCAGCGTCACTTTCAGAACACCGTCGGCGTAGCTGGCCGAGATGCTTTCCGTGATTACCTTATCGTTGAGTTTGAACGACCGCTCGAACGAATGGTTGCTGTGCTCCTTATATGTGTAACTGTCAGGCGTAGCGTTTTCGGATTCACCCGGCTGATCGGTGCCCTGATACGAAACCTTCAGCACATCATCTTTTACGGTCAGTGTTACGTTCTCTTTCACGAGAGCGGCTGCAAACAAGGAGATTACATAGTCGGTGTCGCTCTCTTCAATATTAACGGGTACCTGATGAGAGCTTCCGGCATGGCGGCCAAACGCTTGCCCGCCCCAGAAACCTCTGCCTTTACCGCGACCCATTGGGCCACCAAATCCACCGCGACCCATTGGGCCACAACCACTTTTATTGCCTGTATTTCCTGATTCGAATGCGTGTTTATTAAACATGTTTTTGTGTTTTAGTCTTGTGTTTACTGATTTTGATTCTTATTCTTAATTCGTTTGTGTTTAGCTGATGGGGATGATACGGTCATAACTTCCCCGGTTCGCCCCTGAACGATAGGACGGATTGTCAATTGAAATGATGTTCGATTGCTGCCAGCCACCACGCCCCAACTGACCAAATGACCGGCCTGCCAAACGCGCTCCGGCTACCCGGACAATCAGAAACAGGCCCGCGCCAACCAGAAGAATTTTTACAATGAGTGTTAGTAGAAACAGCGCCAAACCGGCTACCAGCGCTACGCCGGCTACTCTCCAGATGATATTCATGTTGTTTATTGTTTAGAAGTTTTTTTTAAACCCTTGTTTGGGGCTTTAGTAGAGATGACGGTGATGCCGGTTCTTTTACTTTAAGCACTTGTAAACTTTTTTTGGAGAAGCCGTAATGACAGTCAGAAAATGATAGTTATTTTTTGAAAAATCCACTATCAATCAGATAGTTATCTCAATGAAAAATATATGAGACAAATAAAAAAAACTTAAGTTAATAGAAAATATATAGTCTAACACCTGTTTGTTGCGGTGAAATCACAAAAAATTCCTGCCAGTTGTTGGCAGGAATTTTTCATTCTCTTCTGTGTTTTGCTACGTTACTTCCGCCGTCCTTCCAGAATCCGGTAAAACGAGCGGCTACGTATTTCATCGAGTGTCAGGCCCGCAGTCAGCGCTTCTTCTTCGGAGATCGCTCCGCAGTTCATGGCTTTCAGGAAGAAATTGAGTAAGCCTTGTCCGGTGGCGGCATCATCGAAAATATCTTTCGTCAGGGTGGAAATAGCGACCCGTTCCACAACTGCATTTCCATTTCGGTAATTACAGAAACGTAAATGCGTTTTCCTGCCACTAATGTCCCAACCAGTTCATCACCTTTCAGTAAACGGATAAGGGCATTTGTGTTGCAAAACAGGTATTCTTGCATTTAATCGCCCCGCAGATCCCGTTGATAGTCTACGGGGTCTTATCCCCATTTGACTTTGCCCAACGGGCTAACGTCCATCGGCTTACCTACCGCCTTAACTTTTGTTAAGGCTTCCTTGATTTGCAACGAAACACTGATTGCCTCATCTGCCTGATCCGTGTTCTAATTAGCATAAAATTGTACCTTTCGAATGTTTGAAATCCAAGATAATATTTTTCTCAATGAACCCTTTACACACCGACGATCTGCTGATTTTAAATCAGTTGCCCATTAT
>JANXVQ010000131.1 GCA_025351545.1 Spirosoma sp. | reverse complement strand
CTTTAATCTGAAAGGCAATACCAACCTTCTCGCCGAAGGCATGGGCCTTGTCAACAATCTCCTTAGCCGCATCGACCGACCGCGCACCAACCGCACAACAAGCGGCAATGAGCGAAGCTGTTTTTTGGCGAATAATTTCGTAATAAATATCCTCTGTAATGTCTAATCGCCGGGCTTTGTACAGTTGCAATAGTTCTCCTTCGCTCAGTTCACGAACAGCCGTCGAAACAATTCGCAGCAAATCGAAGTCTCCATTATCGACTGAAAGAAGCAACCCGCGCGAGAGCAGGTAATCGCCTACGAGCACGGCGACTTTATTTTTCCAAAGGGCATTGATGGAGAAGAAACCGCGCCGGTAATTAGACTCATCAACCACATCGTCATGAACGAGGGTAGCCGTATGAAGTAGTTCTATTAGAGATGCGCCCCGGTAGGTAGCTTCGGTAATAGGACCGCATACACCCGCCATCAAAAACACAAACATTGGACGCAATTGCTTGCCCTTTCGCTTCACGATATAATTCATGATTTGATCGAGCAGCATAACATCGCTTTTCATTTGCCCCTTAAATTTCTGCTCAAACAATTCCATTTCAGCAGCAATCGGGGCTTGTATATCGGCGACGGTAAGTGGCATTATTTCAGTTATCAATGAGCAGTAAGCAGTTAACAGCAATCAGCACAGTAGTAGTAACGATCAACGAATGAAGATTGCTACACAGGTTAGCAGGCAACCACTGCCTGATTACTGTTTTAACAGCAAGTATAGCAAGGAAAGTGCAGACGCCGAAAAAGCCGTTTAGAAAACCAGGCGTCCTTTTCATAACTATCCCTATGCCAATTCGTTTTGTTTATTAATCGAAAAACCTCAACTTACCATGCTCGTGTGCTAGTAACGCCACCTACTATAGGTCCATATGATTGACAATCCTACCCCACCCCTACCGCATCCAACTGCCATTTCATCTACTGCCCAGTCACCCCTGCGAGCCCTCGTGCTGGGCGGTGGCTCACTTAAAGGAGCATTTCAGGTAGGGGCCGTTATGGCTCTGTTCGAATCGGGGTTTGTGCCCGACCAGCTCTACGGCATTTCGGTTGGGAGTCTCAATGCTACGTTTATTGCCAATGAAGCAGCTCGCCAGCAAGCCGAAAATGGCCGGGTGGACTGGAAACAAGTGGGTAAATATTTAATTGAATTCTGGATTCGAAATATTACAAAACCCTCCGATGTAGCGGTTATCCGGTCGCGCTTTCGAATGGGTTACAGTACAATCGTAAGCCGATTTGAGGGGTTGCTGGACAACTCGCCCCTCATAAACCTCATCCGCGACCATGTCGATGTAGAAGCGCTCAAAACCGGGCCGGTGAAAATAAAAGTCGGTGCGGTCGATATCATTGAGGGCGATATGCGCTACGCTGACGCCCATGATCCTAACTTTCTGGAGTATGTGTATGCCAGCAGTTCGTTGCCGTTTCTGATGCCTGCAGTACAAATTGGGGGCGACCACCGACGAGCTTTTCTGGATGGAGGTCTGCGGGAAGTGGCTCCGCTACGGGTCGCTATCGAAGACGGAGCAAGCGAAATTGCCTGCGTAGCCTGTCATGCCAAAAAGATTTATAACGAGCAGTTCAATTACCGGAACTTATTAAATCTGATGGATCGGGTAAAAGACATTACCGTCAATCAGTTGGTAAACAACGACATTGCCTGGGCCGAGCGGTTTGCTGATCGGGAAAAACTCGATGGACGAAGCCTCAAACTGACCATAATTCGCCCCACAGAACCACTCCACCTCAATCTTATGAAATTCACCTCCGACGATATTGGCCGCATGATTGTTCAGGGATATCAGGCCGGAACGGATATGCTGAAAACAAATCGGGAAACCGGCACGACGACTGTCATCTAAGTTAGTTCTCAATAAAACACAAAAACGCACTGGCCAACTTGGCCAGTGCGTTTTTGTAATTAATCATGTCAATTAATTGTGCAGAACCGTACCAACACTTACTGTTTTGGCGCGGCTCAAACCCTGCGAATACAGCGTGTAAATTTTGCCATCAGCCAAGGTTACAGGCGCAGTAACCAGAGCTGATGCCGTAGTAGAAGAAGGTACAGTTGCACCACTGTATACCTGTACCGTATAGGCACCGGCAGGTACACTAGTATACCGTAGCGTAGTGCCCGTAGCCGTCCGATAAGCACGGCTCAAGAGTGTCGCGGTTGAAGTTCCTGATGCATTAATTAACCGCGCTGATGCCGCTGATACATCAGGAGCCAGATTGAAGAACCGGACTTTCGCCATTCCAGCCGCTGGGGCTGTCAGCGTATCAGTTACGGTCAATGTTCTGATTCCACCTAAATCGGTACCTGTACCTTTAGGCCGTGCAATCGTATCTGTTACGAAAATAGTATAGTTCGTACCGGTTAAAAAAGTTGATTTGGCAGACAGATCTGTAGTACCCAATGTACCACCTGCACCTGTGATCCGAACCTGGTCTGAGCCCAAAGGAACACCAATGTAACCCGTGTTTACACCAGGAGCAAGTGCTGCACCAGCCGCCACATTTTCAAATAAAGCGGTGATGCTTGGCGCATTCGAGGCATTGACTACTATAGCTTTGCTTGATGTAGTATTATAGCCTGTTGTCGATGGCGATGCAGCCGGGTAATCGGGGTCCTGGCAACTAACCATTGCAGCCACGACCAGACCAGTTACTGCCAGCATTGAAATAGATTTCAGTTGCTTATTCATAAATTTAAATTGGCTTTTTGCAGGTTGTGGTTAGTTGAAGATATAGCGTAGACCCAACTGCATCTGCCAGCGTGAATTAGT
>JANXVQ010000119.1 GCA_025351545.1 Spirosoma sp. | reverse complement strand
GTCGAGTACAAGGTCATATTTGCCCGCTTCTACCGACTTCGCCGAGTGTTTGGCGCGTGCTTGTTTTGCGGCTGCGGTCACGTCTTCAAGCATATCGTATCCTTTGTTGTAGCGGGTAGTAATGCCTGTTACTTTATCGGATGGATTGGCTTGCAAATATTCGTAGCCCATGCCCATTGGCGAGCTAAGGGTGTTTCGGGTTTCGAACTTGCCCGTTTTGGGATCAATGGCGGTAACGGTAAAGTTGGGCCATATCCGATGAATATCCTGATCGGCATACGTACCGTCGGTCGAGGCAAAATACTTCTGCTCGTTAACCATGAACATCACCGAGTTAACGTAGTTGGCTCCATTTTGCAGGGCCGCACTGTTCACCGATAAGAGCAGATCGACTTTTTCTTTGATGGGAACTTCAAACGCATTGCGTTTAATTGGCGCTTTCCAACTCACTTCGCCATAGCCTTTTTGCGGAGCCAGTTGGACGGGCTCTTTCATTAGTCTGGCATTGGCTTTGGCAATGGCTACCGCTTTCTCGGCGGCTTTGGCCATGTCTGCCTCACTTTTGGCATCAACTACAGCGGCAAATCCCCAGCACCCATCGGCAATTACGCGAACGCCCACACCATACGATTCGGTGTTGACAATGTTTTGCACTTTGTCTTCACGCGTAATAACGAACTGATTCAGATAGCGGCCAATTCGGACATCGGTATACGAAGCGCCCTTGCTTTTGGCCGCGTTCATAGCGGCATCGGCCAGGCGTTTCTTCATCGCTACATCAAGGCCGGCCTCTAAAAGAGCTTCGGGGCTAACAGAACGGGAAAAGGCAGGAAGGTTGGGCAATAAGATGCCAGCGCTTCCCATGCCTATAAGTTGGTTAAAATCTCGACGATTCATTGTTGGTTCTAAGGTTGTAAGTAGGGGCAAAAATGAACGGGACAAATTTTATTCGCGCCGTGTTCTCATTTTAATTATACAGCGTCCGATAAACTCGTAAACGTAAAGTCCCGAATTTTCATCGGCGGTATTAAATTGCCACCTGCCCGAACGGGTTTGCCCAATGCTTCGAGGTTGTTGAGCATAATAACCGGGCTTTCGTTAAATCGGAAATTCTTGACCGGAAACTTAATCTGTCCATTTTCGATGTAGAACGTACCATCACGAGTCAGGCCGGTATACAATTGCGTTTGTGGATCAACGGCCCGGATGTACCAAAAGCGCGTCACTAAAATGCCTTTGTCCGTACTCTTGATAAGGTCGGCCAGGGATTGCGTACCACCCAGCATAATGAAACCGCCAGGAGCAGGGATCGGCTTAACTCCTTTTTTATCAGCCCAATAGCGCGAATAGTACATATTTTTGACGACGCCATTTTCAATCCATGTTCTTTTTTCCTGTGGTAAGCCATCGCCACCACCTCCGCCGAAACGGCCGCCACCTCCGCCACCGCCACCTCCGCCAAAGGGCGATAGGGGTAATTCTGCATTCATAGGATCGGAGATGAACGTGACCCGTTCATCAAAGAGTTTTTCGTTAAGGCGGGTGCCTCCTCCTTTCTTGCTCAGAAAACTCCGTCCTTCATCGGCCGAGCGGGCGTCCATGCTGCGCATCATATTTTGCAGTAATTCGGCAGCCGCTGTTGGCTCCAGAATGACCGTGTACTTTCCTGGTTCCAGGGCTCTTGCCGTCGCCGATGCCAACGCTTTTCCCATCGCTACCTCGGTAGATGCTTTGGTACTTAGTTTGCTAACGTCATTTACGTCGGGGTTCGCATAGCCAGAACCTAACCCATCGTTAGTCCGGACAGTAATCGAAAAATCAACGTTAGTCGCCCGGTTGTAGCCGAATAAGCCCTTGCTATTACCGATGGCCGTGAAACCAGTCGTATCTTCCATATATCCAGCTGCTATGAGATTTTTCTGACGGCAGGGGTCAAGGCTTTCGAAAGCAGCTTTAGCCCGAAACTCAGGGTCGATCTTTGCTGTATTTTCCGAGTACGTATTAGTCTCTAAATATACTTGTGGCCCTAGCATGGGCATGTATTCGGGATTTTCGGGGGCTAGCTTAGCAATTTCCTCCGCCCGTCGAACGGTCTTTTCGAGTGATGCATCGTCAAACTCGTTGATGGTTGCCGTACCGGAACGCTTACCAAAAACGGACGTTACAGCCAGTGCGAGATTATCAGATTCGCCACTGGTCGAGACCGAGTTACGGGCGTATCTAATGTTTCCTGTTCGACCGCCCGACAGGCTCACGCTCATTTCATCGGATTTTGAGTAGGCCAGGACTTTGTCAACTATTTTCTTTGCTTGTTCTTTGGTTAAGATTGGCATTTGTATGGTTTCGTTTGTGATGTTGGGCCGGGCGGCCGATGACACGTTTAAATCTTTCGTCCTGTGTTGATTACATTAACGCCGTTAAACCGAGTTGTTGCACTTCCG
>JANXVQ010000091.1 GCA_025351545.1 Spirosoma sp. | reverse complement strand
ATTGTAATTACTAATCAGGCTGGTATTGCCAGGGGTCTTTATACCCGCGATGATGTGATGGCCTGTTACAATTATTTGCAGGACCAGTGTGGACAACTTATTGATGATATTTATTACTGTCCTCATCACCCCAAATACGATACAGAATCGCTTACCCGCAAACCCGGTTCGCTGATGCTCGAAAAGGCAATGGCTAAATATAACATCGAAGCCGACGAATCCTGGATGATTGGCGATGCCATACGCGATATGCAGGCTGGTCGGCGCGTAGGCGTTCGAACAGTACGAATTGCTCACGCACCCATTCCCTCGACAGATTATGATGGGTGCGTGAGCAGTTTACTGGAAGCTTCACGATTTGTATTAGACTACGCCTGAAATAGAAAATACCTCCATATCTTTATGAAAAGACTGGAGGTATTTTAGTAATCCGGATTCTTTCTCTACGCCCGAACCTGACCCGATGCAGGTTTTTGCACACTTCCGTACGCGGGGCAATTTGCCCTACGGGCACACGACCCAAGCGATAACGTCGCTAGTACAACCCCAAAAATCAGTAATTTTTTCATGAATATACAGTCCCGTTTTAGCTCTAACCTTCAGATTGATAAACGAATATAGTGCCAAAAACTATACGATTGTTCTTTTTTTGTTGGCCTTTTCGTTAGGTTACAGCGGAAAACTAATCCTCTTCCTTAATTAATTCCGCTTCCTCTTCACGTTCGTCGGCAGCTTCCGTTGCCTCAAGTTCGGTCATGCCCGGTTCAGCATCACCATAGCCCAAAATTTTGAGCATCACCTCGCTATTTTGCTCTGGAGCGAACAATCTGGTTCGCAGATTTCCGTCTTCGTCCTTATCGACAATAACGTGTTGCGGAGCTGGAATCAGGCAGTGTTGAATACCTCCATAGCCTCCCAGCGATTCCTGATAGGCACCGGTATGAAATAGACCAATATACTGATCTTCGGTATCCTGATCGAAAATCGGTAGGTATAAATCGGCACTGTGGGCCTCGGTGTTATAAAAATCGTGTGAATCGCAGGTTAGGCCACCGAGATTAACTTTCTGATATGGATTCTCCCAATTGTTGACCGACAGCATAATATATTTCTGTCCCAGGCCCCACGAATCGGGTAGTTGTGTAATGAACGAACCGTCGATCATATACCATAACTCCTTATCATTCTGCAATTTCTGATCAATAACTTTATAGATCACGGCACCACTCTCGCCTACGGTATACGACCCAAACTCAGTGAAAATATGCGGTACCGGCACATTGCTCTTATTGCAAATCCACTGAATGCTTTCCACAATCTGGTCGATCATGGCCTGATAATCGTACGTAAACTGGAACGACGTTTGAATCGGCATACCTCCTCCAATATCAATTGAATCGAGGTCAGGGCAGATTTTTCGCAGTTCACAGTATTTGTACATGAACCGGCTCAATTCACTCCAGTAATACGCGCTGTCTTTAATGCCCGTATTGATGAAGAAGTGCAGCATTTTTAGCTTAAACCTCTCATTTGGCTGGATTTTGCTGCGATACAACTCATTCACATCGCTATAGCGAATACCTAAACGAGAGGTATAGAACTCAAAGTTAGGCTCTTCATCGGTGGCAATACGAAGCCCAAAGTTTACCGTTTCGGCAGTTACCGTATTTTCATACGCTTCAATTTCCTTCAGATTGTCAAGAACCGGAATGCAATTCGTGAAGCCTTCGTTAAGCAGTTCACTAATATATTGGGTATAAAGCGGGCGTTTATAGCCGTTACAAATAATGTATGTGCTCTTATTTACCTTACCCGATTTATACAACTCCCTGAAAATCTGAATGTCATACGCTGATGACGTTTCAAGGTGTACATTGTTTTTAAGTACTTCGTCGAGTACAAACTTAAAATGGGATGACTTGGTACAGTAGCAATACGTGTAAGTACCCTTGTAATTGTACCGCTTGAGCGCATTTTTGAACAGCAGTTTCGCATGTTCAATATGTTCTGTTATTTTCGGTAAATACGTTAGTTTCAAGGGCGTACCGTACTCCTTGACAATGTCCATCAATGGGACATTATTGAACATCAGTTCATTGTTCTCGACATTGAATTCCCGCGTGGGGAACTCAAATGTCTGGTCAATCAGGTCATAGTATGTCTTCATCCCTACATTCGACTCATAAAGTGGGCGGTCCCGCTCCGGCGTACCGGCCGTTTCGGTTTGTGTTCAAAAAAAATAGGCGCGAATTTGGCTCCGAAAATCGGGCTTTCCAAGTAAAGCCTACACGCACGATAGTCAACGAAAAACCAGGGCGTTTGATTCGGAAATGGTGGAAATTTAATAGTACCGAAACATAGTTCTCTATCGGAAGTATTATCTTCTTTCTTCAAACCAAAAAGAACGTCTACTTTTGTTGCTCGACACTGATTGATTTTACCGAATGTCTCAGGCTATCCACTTCATTTCCATTGGCGGCAGTGCCATGCACAATCTCGCTCTGGCGCTTCACCAGCAAGGCTATATTATTACTGGCTCCGATGACGAAATCTGCGAACCATCGCGAACACGTTTGCAAAAGCACGGCTTACTACCCACCGAAGTGGGCTGGTTTCCGGAGAAAATCCAACCTGATTTAAGTGCAATCATTGTTGGGATGCACGCTCATAAAGACAACCCGGAAATCGTAAAAGCGTTGGAATTGGGACTGACCATTTATTCCTACCCCGAATTTATGTATCAGCAGAGCCAGCAGAAGCAACGGGTGGTCATTGCCGGCAGTCATGGTAAAACGACCATTACAGCCATGATTCTGCATGTTCTGAAATACCATAACCGCAAATTTGACTACCTGGTTGGTGAACCAGTCGATGGTTTTGAGACAATGGCTCAATTAACTTCCGATGCGCCGATTATTATTCTTGAGGGCGATGAATATCCATCCTCCCCAATTGATTCCCGGCCAAAGTTTTTACATTATCAACCCCACATTGCCCTCATAAGCGGCATTGCCTGGGATCATGTAAATATTTACCCAACCTGGGACGAATATGTCAACGCTTTTGAATTGCTGGCCGAAGCCATGCCGAAAGCGGGCATTCTGATCTTCGATGAGTCTGACGATATGCTCGATGTAATTGGCCAGAAAGATCGCGCTGATATTACAAAGATTCCTTACGTAGCTCACGCAAGCACTATCATTGATGGTCAGACAATTTTATTGACAAAAAACGGCATGAGAGTGCCCGTGAATATATTTGGCCAGCATAATCTGAAAAATATTGCCGGAGCCATGACAGTATGCGACCACATTGGCATCACCGAAGAGCAGTTTTATGAAGCCATTCCGACGTTTAAGAGCGTGGCCATGCGGCTGGAGAAAATTGCGAAGGTTGGTAAACGAATTTTATACCGAGACTTCGCTCATTCACCAGCCAAAGTTGAAGCCACTACAATGGCCGTAAAGCAACAGCATCCCCACCAGACGTTAATCGCTGTTGTGGAGCTTTACACGTTCAGCAGTTTAAATAAAGCATTTTTGGAGCAGTATAAAGGCACATTAGATGCTGCCGACCAAGCTATTGTCTATGTTGACGCAAACGTCTCGAACACAATTACGGCAAATGACCTTGTTACGGCTTTCGACAGATCTGATACACAGTTTTTTTGCGACCCACAAGAACTGCAAGCCTACCTTGGTCAGCAACGGGGAGATACCGATGTTTTTCTACTGATGAGTTCCGGTCAGTTTGGTGGGTTAGATTTGAAAGCGCTGGCCGATAAATTATAACACACTTCCGTCCATTTCCTGAATTACTTAATTTATGCAAAGCATTGTCGTTTACTGTGCATCGAGTCTCGGCGTCAACCCGATACATAATGAAGTAGCCGTTGAACTCGGCGAAAAAATGGCGGCAAATGGCATTCGTCTTATTTATGGAGGGGGCGGTTTTGGTTTGATGGGCAATGTAGCTAATGCTGTATTGCAAAATGGAGGTGAAGTGACGGGCGTAATTCCCAACTTTCTGGCCGATCTTGAAGTGGCTCACACTACGCTTACCGAACTGCATTTTGTAGAAACCATGCATGAGCGGAAGTTTAAAATGGTACAATTAGCCAAAGGGGTAATTGCCTTGCCGGGCGGCTACGGAACACTGGATGAGTTATTCGAGATTCTGGCCTGGCGCCAGCTTAAACTTTATGACGGTCCCATCGCCATTGTCAATACAAACGGCTACTACGATCTCATGCTTCAGCAACTCGACCGCATGGTTGCCGACGGATTCCTTAAAGCTGAAAATCGTACTTTATTGCTTGTGGCAGATTCAGTAGATGAAGTATTGAAAATGATAAGCGAGTTTTGGGAAAGTTTATAGATTGCGCTGTTTATTTCTTAGCCGATGAAAACGAGTAGGGAGCATCGCCCATACTTGTACCTCGCAGTGTATTTGCCTTATCTGTCATTTGGAAATCAAGCCGCGCCCCCGTCAGCAATTCTTTATGACTTAACCAAGTGGAATTATATACCTTTCCATTTACACTTAATGCTCCAATGTATCGATTTTGCGCGCTATTAGCGGGAGCATTTATAGTCAGTGTCTTTCCATTTTCCAGCTTAACCGTTACCTTTTTGAATAGCGGAGCTCCTAATACGTATTGATCTGTACCTGGACAAACGGGGTAAAAACCCATTGCAGAGAACACTACCAGGCAGATGTTTGTCCATTGTCTTCGTCGCCACAGTAGCCATCAGGGGTAGGCTGATAGAGTCCATTCATGACTTCCCGAGCCCAGTACTGCGTTTTCCAGGGTTGTCCTGCATAATTATATAGATAAATCATGTGCTGAATGGGCTGGTTGCCATGCGCATAATTACCCATATTCATGATCTGCATTTCGCTAATCTCATGAATCACAGAGCCGTAATAGGAATCATCGAAAACGGGCGGCACAACGAAAACAGAGTCCGGCATTTTTACAAATTCACGACGGCCACCCATTAGATCGGTTAAGCCTTGTACGTCATGAAAAACAGACCAGAGTGCCAGCTATTACCTTCGGTAAAAGCATCTCCCCATTTATAGGGATTAGACAAGGCCTGAAAGGTCCCATTTTCATTTTTCCCTCGCATCAGTTTCGTAGTCGGATCGAAGAGATTACAATAGTTTTGGGACCGTTTGGCAAAGCGATCTATTTCTTCCTGTGGCCGTTTTAATTCTTTTGCCAACTGATAAATTGTAAAGTCGTCGTACGCATACTCCAGTGTTCGGGCAGCATTTTCATTAATTTTTACATCATAGGGCACATAACCCAACCGGTTATAATAAGTAGCGCCTTTACGGCCAACTGAGCTAAAAGGACCTTCGGTCTCCGTATTTTTCAGAATGGCTTCGTAAAGCGTATTAATATTGTAGCCCGTCCGAACTCCTTTCAAATAGGCATCAGCAATAATAGACGCCGAATTAGACCCGATCATACAGTCCCGATGCCCTGGACTGGCCCATTCGGGCAGAAATCCACTCTCTTTATAGGCGTTTACCAAACCCTCCATGATATGAGTATTCAGGGTTGATTGAAGTAGATTAAAGAGCGGAAAAGCAGCCCGAAACGTATCCCAAAACCCATTATCGGTGAACACCGGGTAACACCTGTCCGTTATATGGGCTGTAATGCACGATTTTCTGATTGGTATCCAGCTCGTAGAATTTACGGGGGAAAAGCATTGTCCGATAAAGACACGAATAAAACGTCCGAAGTTGATCATCTGTCCCACCCTCGGCAGTTACTCGATTGAGTTCTTTATTCCAGACAGCTTTAGCTTTTTCCTTAACGGTATCAAATGAGTCATTTCCGATTTCATTCAAGTTTCGTTCCGCTTGTTCAGCACTTATGAACGATGAGGCTACACGCGCGCGCATATACCTGTTCGCCTTTGCGGGTTTTAAAGCCAACCACAGCCCCCACATGATCAGCTTTCAGTTCTACTTCTTTCGCTTCCAATTGTTTTCCATGCCATACCGCGGTATTAGCGAACGGTTTATTAAATTGAATAACGAAGTAGTTTTTAAAATTATAGGGTACACCTCCGCTATTTTTAGTTGTGTAACCAATGATTTTATTTTCCCTGGAGATGATTTTTACGTATGAACCCTTGTCAAGGGCATCAATTACGACATAGGCCTCTTCTGTTTGTGGAAATGTAAACCGTAGGGCAGCCGCTCGCTCAATCGGGCTAATTTCAGTTGTTACGTCGTGATCGGCCAGATAGACTTTATAGTAATAAGGCCTGGCAACTTCCGATTTATGTGAGAACCAGCTAGCGCGTTAATCTTCGTTGAATCGTAATTTACCAGTAATAGGCATAATTGAGTATACCGATGTTCCTGGTTCAGCGTCAATTTAGGTGAAACCATTATACTTTACGAATACACAAATTGGCTAGTTAACAGAAACGGCTGATTAGACGAGGTTCTGGATTTGAGCACCCTCTAAACAATTGGACGATTCACCTAAAGTGACGCTGAACCATGTTCCTGGGCCGGGTGGGCCAATGCAAACTGAGCCACTGTGGATAAGTTGCTCTGAAGAGTAAGCAAAGATAATGACTACACGCGTTTGTTTGAACCCGCGAAGTTTATCTGCGTCGTATGTATAGGCCCATCCATCACCCATTTTACCTGTTTGGGACATCCAGCAATTCATTCTTCAGGGTAAAGTAATAGCTGGGTATGTGTTACCAGTTGATAAGCTTGGTTTAAAAGCCGTTCCCATCAAGGGATTAATCAAATGGACAGGATCAATTTTCTGCTGAATCGATTGAGAAAACGATGCGACTAGGGCATAGAACATACATGCCAACATGAGTAAAGACGTGCGCATTTAATGGGACAAGTCTTAGTCGTTATTGGCACGAGAAGATTGGACTTGCAACAGTATAGTGGAGATTTTTTAGGTGGTCATTGAGAAGGTGTAAAAATAAGATTCCTGCTCACTGGGCGTGCGGTAATTCAACACCGAATGTTTCCGTCGGCGATTATACCATCCCTCAATATACTCGAA
>JANXVQ010000089.1 GCA_025351545.1 Spirosoma sp. | reverse complement strand
TTCGAGTATATTGAGGGATGGTATAATCGCCGACGGAAACATTCGGTGTTGAATTACCGCACGCCCAGTGAGCAGGAATCTTATTTTTACACCTTCTCAATGACCACCTAAAAAATCTCCACTATACTGTTGCAAGTCCACAGTTCAAAAAAATGGCGGTGGAACTATCGGTGGCTAAAGGCTCCCTAATAAAGACCGCTATTGAATTAGGCATTACGCCCCAAATCCTAACCCGATGGCGACGCGAACGAGTAGGTACGCAAAGCTCCAATACTGGTGGGAAAGCCCAACTGAGTCAAGACCAGCAGGAGATCCAGCGGCTAAAAAAAGAACTGAAACAAGCTGAGCTAGATCGGATCGCCGAAGCGACGCGATATACTAAAAAAGGCGGTCGGCATCTTCTCCAGGAGCGACGGGAAATATTTCGATTCATAAAAGCGCATGAATCGGTTTTTCCTGTTGAGACGACGTGTAGAGTACTGAAGGTGAGTCGAAGTGGCTATTATTATTGGTTAGCTGATCGGCCCAGTAAAAGAGCGACAGAAAATGAGTCAATACTAGTACTCATAAAAGACTCATTTACAGCCAGTAAAGGGCGATATGGCAGTCCAAGGATTACTAAGGATCTAACCGCTCAGGGCCAGACTATTTCGCGTCCCCGAGTGGCCCGACTAATGAAAAAGGCGCAGATTAGCAGTGTTATTCAGAAGAAATATGTAGTTGCCACAACGGATTCAAATCACGCTTACCCAGTGGCCGATAACCATTTAGATCGGAATTTTAACCCACTACAACCGGGTAAAGCCTGGGTTTCAGACCTCACCTATATTCGTACCCGTGAAGGTTGGTTGTACTTAACGATCATCATGGACTTGTTTGATCGACAAGTCATTGGCTGGGCTCTGAGTGAATCGATGAAAGCTAGTCAGACCAGTGTAGCGGCCTGGAAGATGGCCATTACAAACAGACCTGTTACCGATAAGTTAATCTTTCATTCGGATCGCGGTATTCAGTACGCCTGCGATGCTTTTACGGACAAATTAGCTGCCAGTCCGAACGTGGTACAAAGCATGAGCGGCAAAGGGAACTGCTGGGACAATGCGGTAGCGGAGAGCTTTTTTAAAACGTTGAAGACTGAACTGGTTTATCAGCAGGACTTTACCACGGTCGAACTGGCTAAACAAGACTTGTTTGAATACATTGAAATCTGGTATAATCGCCAGCGAAGACATTCAGCGCTGGGCTACCTTTCACCCGTTGAGTATAGTAAAAGGCAATGTCAACATGTTGCTTAAATTTTTGTCCAATATTTTGTTGCAAGTCCACCAACTTGTGTTTGCGTTTCCAGCACCAGAGTAATAAGTGTCATCCGGCCTTTAACGATCAGGAATTGATGACCATTTATTTGTTTAGCTGCCTGTAGCGATGTTCTACCCTGCGGCAACCACTACAGTCAACACCACTTAACCAAATGGGCAGGCACTTGGAGACCCTCATCGACGGGTTATGCCAGCACTTGCTGACTCAACCCGGCTTGTGGGATGTCCAACTGACCGATTCCTTGCTTACTATTCTTTCCAAACGATCTGATTCAGCCCAAGTTGCTACCCAATGGGCGGATAAAAGCTTTTGTGCCACCAAGCGACTATACTACCACGGACTCAAACTGCACCTGATTTCTACCGACCGGTTGACTTGTATGCCCAGTTGATGCAATTTAGTCCAGCCTCGCTCAACGACTTACCCGTCCTGAACCAGCAACTGCCCAGCTTGCAGGCGGTGACTTTGGTGGGTAACAAAGCCTACAGTAATGCTGGTTTGCGTGACTCCTTAGTCGGGCAACAGGCCATTCACTTAAATACACCGGTCAAGTTAGCCAAAGGTCAAAAACGGCTGGACTCGGCCGAGACTTTATTCCAGTCATGTGAGTCGCATGCGTCAGCCAATCGAGATTTTGTTCAACTGGCTGATTGAGAAGACCAAAATCCAGCAGGCCTCGAAAGTGCTCTCCCAGAAGGGAGCACTATTACACTGTTTTAGACAGCTGGCGGCTAGACTTTATATGCTAGCTTTCAACCCTTAATTCGCATTTAGACTTGATCTCTGATAAATTATGTATCCAAAGTGCCTATTTCCGCTTTGATAAAGCATACTGATTATATCATTTCTCTCACATCAGTACCATCATATTATTAGTATTATTTATATTACTATAACATCTTAATGTTACTCAATAACACTTTGTTAATCATATTTTTGAAATAAAGAGCTTACTGTTTGAGGAAAGAATATCGGGTCGCTTCGCCGTTTCGTACAAAATCCGTCACTTGGGCGGAGCCAAGTTTACAACTAGTTGATTATCAAACAAATTGATCCAAAAAGTCGGGCTCATAAAATAAAAGCCAGACTAGTTAGTGAACCTGCTTTCTGAACCTATTTTTTGAGTCAATTCGAGCTTTTTAACTACTAATTACTTGGGATTCAATAAGTTTGTGACTTTTTGAACATTAATACAATTTTGGTAGCATACTCGCTTAAAAGGCTAAGTGACGAATTATGTACCTTTTGGCAGAACTACCCACCGTTGCAATTCCAAGTTATCTTTGTCACCTGAGATGAATTATGTGAGGCTTCATATGGTAACACTAAAAATAACGGTATCCAGCAAAGCAATGGCTCAGCGTCTCGTGGACGAGTTCGCAGCCAGAACTGATATTCAGTCGGTCCGTATGGTCGTTAGGGACGACTCCTCCTTAACACCGACTCCGCCCAAGGGCTGCCTAGCGGGGATGATACAAATGAGCGAAGCCAGTTTAGTTAAGGACTGGAATAGCCCAGAGGATGACTATTGGGACAATGTCTATACCGAATTCTGTACCAAAAAGGGAAGACAACAGGCGGGCTAACGGCCAACAGCGCCCGTACACTACACCTATGGATCGCTTTGCCGTTTCGTACGGCACCGGCCGCCCGGAAAATTCGTCACTTGGGCGGCACTAAGTTTACAACGAGTTGATTAGCAGATAAATTGATCCAGAAAGTCGGGTTCATGAAATAAAAACCAGACTAGTTAGTGGCCCTACTTTCTGATCCGGCTTGGATTGAGATGGTCTAATTTATCGGCACACTGGACTTGCTTAACTTCGCAAGACCATGCAGCAAATCAGCAAACCCAAAACTCGGCGAAAATATGATGCCGACTTCAAAAACGAACCGGGCTGCCGGAGCAGTCGTTAAAATGTTAGGCAGTGGCCAGACAGCGCCCTATATTTCCAAGGCCTTAGGCGTTTCAGAGAATTTAATCTACCGTTGGAAAAATCAGAATCAAGGAGTGAAAAAGGCAAGTGGCGAGCAAAATGAACTAGCTCTGGAAAATCAGCAACTCAAGGATCGAGTACGGCAATTGGAAACTGAGCGCGAGATCTTAAAAAAAGCCTTGAGCATTTTCAGCCGAATGACCTGACCCTTTCCTACCAATTAATCACCGAATTAGCAGCGGACTTTCCGGTAGAAAGACTGTGTAAAATGCTCAATATCAGTCGCAGTGCCTATTATGCTTATCAGGCTGGTGAAAGTCATAGACTTGCCGAGGAAAAAGAAAAATTACGGCTTGCCATGATCGATAGTTTTGCAGAACACCGTCGCCGGTATGGTAGTCGGCGCCTGTTGACAGAATTACAAGAAAAGGGGCATGAAGTAGGTCGCCATCAGTTAAGACGGTTGATGAAACAAGCGGGTCTGCAAGCCATTCAGCCACGTAGTTTTATTCCCAGAACGACGGATAGTCGTCACAATGGCCCATTCAGCCCCAATTTGCTGTTAGGCATGGATTTTCCCATCGTTCCGGGTCGAGTGTTGGTTGGCGATATTACTTATGTACCACTGGCTGGTAGTAATTGGGCTTATTTAGCTGCTTGGATGGACTTATATAGTCGAAAAATCAAGGGCTGGTCATTGGCTGACAACATGGAGGAAGAACTAGTTCACAGCGCATTACGAAAAGCAATTGGTTCAAACCAATTGAGTCAGGGTAGTATTATTCATTCGGATCGGGGTGGGCAGTACATCGGTAAACAGTTTCGCCAAACGCTCGCCGATTACAAATTTGCACAAAGTATGAGTCGTCCTGATGATCCTTATGACAATGCTTTTATGCCGGGCTGCCGGTGCGGAATCTTGCTGGTCACGACTTAAGGCAGAATTGTTCGAGAATGGGGTCTTTCGGTCACTAGAAGACGCTCATACAGAGCTATTTGAATACATTGAGTGCTACTATAATCGCAAACGGCGGCATTCATCGCTGGGCAATATCAGCCCGGAACAATTTGAGCAGAACTATTACTTAAATTTGAATCAAAACTCGCATACTTGACTGTCCGGCTAAACCGGACCACCTCAGTTAGTGGGTTTCGTGAAATCAGTTTTTGCAAACGGCCACTGGTACGCCACCGCGGGTGAAACGTTTCAGAAGTCATTACAACACCTATTCAACCCTATCGCTTCCTTTTGAATCAATTGCTCGCTTGAATGAAATGCCTTCTAAGGTTTGTAAGTAATTTTGGCTATATCAAGTAGTGACACGGTGAGGATTTGTGTACGATTCGGCAATGCGACCCAACTTTTTCGTATCCTAGGGCCATGAGGTCTTTTTTAGGCATGGGCGCAGGGAAATTACCCTACTAAACCATTAGAGCAAGAAGATGTTAACAGAATAGATACATAATGTCACTCATAACAAGTCACTTTATGATGAATATTATATACTATTTAAATCAACGGGCTTACGCAGCGTTTTATGATACTTATGCCCCTAGCTTATGGGGAATTATCATGTTGGCTAATTTACCCATATCTCAATCAGAGATTATATTAGTGAATACACTGGCAAAGGCCTGGAAGCAATTCGATCAACGTACTCGTAGTGAAAAGCACTTTTTTACTCGTTTAATAAGTTTGGCACGCGAGGAGGGGTTGTGTACTGACTGTTTAAAAACAATTCCCGGATTTAACCAGTTGCACAGGGTCTGAGAAGGTGCCTGTCCAGAACCCATAATGGTATGGTGTGTCAGCGCAGAGCGGTCTTAAAAAGAGCAAGTATCCTTCTATAGACAGTTTAATTCTCAATTCATTTTTTTTAACACTCAATTGTATGAATACTCAGCGTAAAACCATGAACGTGTATGTAGCCGGTGGCCTGTTTGCCCTGGCATTAGCCGTGCAGCCCACCTTGGCCCAAAGCCGCCGCAATGGAGCAACAAGCCAGCCTCGTACCAATACCCCGACTGAGCAAACAGCTCAACCCACTTCCCAGCCTGGTACATCGGCGCAGGGAGGACAACTTGGCAATTACCGCAACGAGCGGGCTGACGGCTGGATTCCGGTGGAGACCGAAAAACGGCAGGTCATCAATGCCGATTTGCAGGCTACAGTCGTGGAGTTGCTGGAATTGTTCCATGATGCCAAGCAAAGCCACTGGAACTTGCGTGGTCCGTTGTATTTACCTTTACACGAAAAGCTACAGGAGTACGCCGACACCTACCTGAAATTTGCGGATTTACTGGCGGAGCGTCAGTTGCAGATTGGTGTTCCAGCTGATGGCCGCACGGCAACTATTGTGGAAACGGCCAACCTATCCAAGTTTCCGGGCGGCTTTTTGCCAGACCGACAGGTGCTGGATATCATGACTGAGCGAATTTTCACCATTGCCAAACGG
>JANXVQ010000053.1 GCA_025351545.1 Spirosoma sp. | reverse complement strand
ATCCAGTAAGTCCGTCAGCGTGCCGCGATAGGCATCTGGAGCAATCTCCTTCATGGCTTGTTCGAAGTTGTAGCCCGAAATACCACGTTGCTGCAAGTGCTGTTTAATTTTGCGTCTGCCCCAACCCTTCACCCGAAACTTACCGCCTGCAAAAGCCTTCGCAAACCGCTCTTCATTCAGGTAATTCTGCTGAATCAGCTCGGCAATAACTTCTTCAGCATCATCACCAAAAACACTCCACTCCTTCAGCCGATCCCGAACTTCCTGTTGAGTACGTTCCTGATAAGCGCAAAACATAGCGGCTTTGCGAAGCACATCTTTTACTGAATCTGTCATACAAAAAGACAACACATACTGCCTTAAAATCACTCGCTTTTGAGCGGGGAGCAAGGGTTATTTTTTTAGTTATTTTCCTGTTGGCTGATGCTGCATCAGTTTATTAATCAGAATTTCAACGTCTGACACAGGCATTTTCACAACTAAATAGCGGTGCCCCTTTCCTGAACTATCCCATCCGTTAGAACCATCAGGATTCATGGTCAACCGGCCAGATTTAACGGTGTAATAAGGCTCGTAACCTCTAACGCCAACCAGCACGGCGGTTTGATCCCAACTCATTCGCCCGTTTTTATCTTCGGCTGATTTGGGCAACGAAATCGTAAAGACATCTTTCACCGGACTATGCTGAATACGCGCGTTCTGCGTTATCGGCAAGCCCGAATGAATCTGCTCGCCAATTTCAAAACCACTCATTAAAATAGGTGTTGGCCAGTTGGCAAACACGATTTTTGAGGATAAGCTATCTCTGAACACATTATATTCCCGGCCACTCGGAAACTTGCCTGCCATGCTCACTACATGCTTTACTTTTTTCTCAACCAATGCCTTACCCGACAACTTGGAATATTGATCGGGCGGGGAGTTGAGCAAATTGGCGAGGTTAGTCAGGAAGCCAACCGTAATAATCGTAACACTTCGGTCTGGCTGTTTGGCCAAAATCTGACGGTACAACGCAACTGCGTCGGGCACATCGTTATTGGAGCGAATAGCATGCGGGTAACGCGCTACCAGCGTATCAGACCAGTGCTGCGTGTCTTTATCGCCAACCGCTTTGCCTTTAGGAACACCAATTGGTATGTTGGGGCGGTGAAAATACGTATTTAGCACACTCAATACCGACGTTACATTAGGGTAATTGGTACTGGCGATGGTTGCCAGAATCCGGGTCTGGCCCTCATCGGCGAACGCGTGAAGCATGGCAATAGCACCGACATCGTCGTAGTCAGGCCCCATGTCGGTGTCGAAAATAACGGGCACAGCCTGATTTTTTAAGGCCGATTGCCCATGCACCAGACCGGCTGTCAGAGTTAGCAGCACACTGGTTAAAAATAAGTACGTTCGAATCATATGATTAAGCGAGCTTTACAGACTACGAATTACGAATTGTTTTCGCAGGAATCGTAATTCTACTTTCGTAAATTGCCAACTACTATGATTTCTCTCAAAACGCTACCGACACCACCCGACACCCAACTTCGTAATCTCGGCTGGGATTGGATGCTGGGTAAGGATACACTGCCCTACTTGACCAATGAGGTTGTAACGGTAAAACCTGCCGAAGCTGATGCCTATTACGAAGCGGCCAACGAGTTATTTGAGATGTTTGTAGCGGCCGGGCAGCACGTTATTGACAAGAATCGTTTTGCCGAATTAGGTATACCCGAGAACCTTGTTGAGTTGATTACTTTATCGTGGGATGACGACCGAAATATTCACCTCTATGGCCGGTTCGACCTTGCCGGGGGTGTTGACGGCCGCCCAATAAAACTCATCGAGTTTAACGCTGACACGGCGACTTGCTTACCCGAAACGGCGGTCGTTCAATATGCCCATCTCAAAGCGAATGGGCTCGATGATAGCCAACAGTTCAACGCTGTGTTTGAGACCTTAACGGGCCAGTTTGAGGAACTGCTGGCGCTTAATCCCGATTTGCAACCAACACTATTGCTGTCGGCTATGGGCGGCTTTCCCGAAGACGATACGAACGTGGCTTTACTGGGCGAAGCGGCCCGCGAGGCTGGTTTTGATATTGAGTTTGATTTTGTGGATAACGTTGACTTTTCGGCAGAAGAGGGGATTTTCTGGCAGAATCCAAAAAATGGAGAGTTCGAAAAACTAGACTTCTGGTTTAAGCTGGTGCCTTGGGAATCCATTGCCGAAGAGGAACCGGAACTGGTCCAACTCCTGACCGAAATTGTTCGCAAGCGGCTGGCTGTTGTGCTAAATCCAGCCTACACGCTGCTTTTCCAGTCGAAATATATTCTAAAGATTTTATGGGAGCTTTACCCAAATCACGCGCTTTTGCTCGAAACAGACGCGCAACGATTGATTGATAAACCTTGTGTAGAAAAAGTGTTATTTGGCCGGGAAGGCGCCAATACCCGCATTCTGAACGCCGATGGTAGCGAACATCACAGTACGGACGGAGACTATGGCAATTATCCGAAAATTTATCAGGAATATGTTGAGTTTCCACAGGACTTATCTGGCAACGTCTATCAGGCTGGCGTTTTCTACGCAGGGGAAGCCTGCGGATTAGGATTTCGCCGGGGTGGTCTGATTCTGGATAATACAGCCGGCTTTGTTGGGCATGTTATCGAATAATCTGGGGAATTTTACCGTTGGCTAGCGTTAACTGGCAAGAAATTAATCAAAACTCATTCCTTGCCAGTTAATACTAGTACATGAAGGCAAACCCCGCCAGTCTACCCAAACTCCGTCTATTACCTGTTCATGAATAACCTAAGCCTTTATATTCAGGCCTTGTTCTACATCGGTGCCGGGATAAATCACTTCATCAACCCCAAAGGCTATCTAGCCATCATGCCGCCCTATGTTCCGGCGCATAACCTGATGGTAACGCTGAGCGGCATAGCCGAAATAGTACTGGGCATCGGGT
>JANXVQ010000021.1 GCA_025351545.1 Spirosoma sp. | reverse complement strand
CATAAATAGGGTTCGCAACTGCAAACTTACCACTTAACACTTTACCCCTTTTATGCCTTATACGTAAAAATTATACCAACTCCACTTCGTCCATATCTTTCTCGACGCGCAAATTGTCGATAATGAACCGCTGGCGGTCGGGCGTATTTTTGCCCATATAGTAGCTGAGCAGCTTAGGAACGGAGGTTTCCTTTTCCATAATAACTGGTTCCAGACGCATATTTTCACCAATAAATAGCCCGAATTCGTCGGGAGAAATTTCCCCTAAACCCTTAAATCGCGTTATTTCAATTTTTTTTCCACCCTTGGTCAATTTATTCATGGCTGCCTGTTTCTCCTCTTCCGAATAGCAGTAAGTCGTTTCTTTATGGTTTTTCGGGTTACGCACCCGGAACAATGGTGTCTCAAGAATGTATAAGTGACCATTACGCACCATGTCAGGAAAAAATTGCAGAAAGAAAGTCAGCATCAACAACCGAATGTGCATTCCGTCTACGTCGGCATCGGTCGCAATCACAATGCGATTGTAACGCAGGCCCTCCAGTCCATCTTCAATATCTAGAGCATGTTGCAACAAGTTGAATTCCTCGTTTTCATATACCACTTTTTTTGTCAGGCCAAAGCAATTGAGAGGCTTACCCCGTAGACTGAATACGGCTTGTGACTGCACATTGCGTGATTTGGTAATAGAACCACTGGCCGAATCACCTTCGGTAATAAACAGTGTGGACTGGTATCGATCATCGGCTTTTATATCGGGCAGATGGTTACGACAGTCGCGAAGTTTTTTGTTGTGCAAGCTTGCTTTTTTGGCACGATCATTGGCCAATTTTTTAATACCGGCAAGTTCTTTGCGTTCCCGTTCTGATTGTTCGATCCGCTTTTTGAGGGCGTCACGTACGGCAGGATTTATATGCAGAAAATTGTCCAGACGTTCTTTTACAAAATCCTTAATAAATGAACTGACAGATTGGGCATTCGACTCGGGAGACATATTTTGTGAGCCGAGTTTTGTTTTTGTCTGCGATTCAAATACGGGTTCCTGCACCCGAATACTTACAGCCGCAATGATTGATGACCGTATATCTGATACCTCGTAATTTTTGTCGAAGTGACGCCGAATCGTTTCAACGACAGCCTCTTTGAGCGAATTGAGGTGTGTACCACCCTGCGTCGTGTATTGCCCGTTCACAAACGAGTAATATTCTTCGCCGTACTGATTGCCGTGCGTCATGGCAATTTCCAGATCATTTCCTTTCAAATGGATAATCGGATAGCGCAGCGAATCTTCGTCTTTTTTAGTTTTGTCGCGCAGGAGATCCAGCAGACCATTTTGCGATATATACTTTTGTTTATTGAACGAAATAGTCAGACCCGCATTCAAGTAGCAATAGTTCCAAATCATATTCTCCAGAAACTGAGGAATGAAATGAAAATGCTTAAATACAGTATCATCCGGCTCGAAACTGATGAGCGTACCATTACGTTCGCTGGTCGTATCTTCGCCCCGCTGTTTAAGTTCGCCCCGTTCAAATTCGGCCCAAACAGTTTTTCCTTCGCGAAAAGATTGAACCCGAAAATAACTGGAGAGCGCATTAACGGCTTTTGTACCAACACCATTGAGGCCAACCGATTTCTGGAAAGCACCCGAGTCGTATTTACCACCTGTATTAATTTTGGAGACTACTTCAACAACCTTACCAAGGGGAATACCCCGGCCAAAGTCGCGAACTTCGACTCGGTGGTCAGTTACGCGCACCTCAATTATTTTACCAAAGCCCATCACGTGCTCATCAATGCAGTTGTCGATGGTTTCTTTGATAAGGACGTAAATACCATCATCGGCGGCCGACCCGTCGCCGAGTTTACCAATGTACATACCCGGTCGTAAGCGGATATGCTCGCGCCAATCCAGCGAGCGGATACTATCTTCGTTGTATTGAACAGGCTGATTCAGCAATTCTGCCATAAGGGATTGTTAACTAATAGACTAAAATGGGCGGCTACATGAACTGGACATGTTAACCAAACATCGGAAAAATCATACAATGAAAAACAACAGCATGAAAAGTTCGCGCATAATACGAAACTGTTTATAATCCAACAAAAGTTCGCTTACTTTGCCAACTGAACTGCAATGTGTACTACCTAACCCGATTAATTCGTTAGATACAGGCTTCGTCTTTATCGCAGCTGAGCCGTTCGACATCTTAAAAATATGCAAAATCTAAGAATTTTCCACGTCTTGCCACTAAAATTTTTTCTTTTTGTTGTTGCCTTTGCTCAACACCGATTTAGTGCTTATGTAGCCGTTCTATTCGTTACGGCCGTTGGCTTCGTAGCTCAAGCACAAATGGTAGCCCCATCGTCAGGTGCCGGTATGCCAATGGGCAATTCCTTGCCACAAGGCGTCAATACCAGCAATCTACCCGCTAACATTCAGCAGCAAATAAAAGGACAGAATGGTCAGGTAAAAGGGCAGAATGGCCAGGTAAAAGGACAAAGCAGCGTTCAAGGTCGCAC
>JANXVQ010001017.1 GCA_025351545.1 Spirosoma sp. | reverse complement strand
TAAAGAGTTTGAGAGCAAGTTTAACTGATATATAATTTTTGCTGGTTTATCTTAGTTTAGCAGGCCTTGCGCGGCACTTGGCCCTTGGAGTTTGCAAGACCAAGCAATTGAGATTATTGATTGCTTCGCTTAGGATATTTTCCACAGGTAGAACGCTGAGATTGAGACCGACCTGGAAAAACTGGTATATACCATGAAGACGCTTCATACCACTGACCCCACCCAATACCCTGCCTTCTGGAACGAAGAATGGCTCAAGCGGGCTATTGATGAGTTGGACACAAGGAAGATGACACCAGAAGAGCGAGCCTACTTTGCTCGTGTAACAGCGGCTAACGCCGAAGCCGTGAAGGCTGAGAAACAAAAGATTAAGGAAGCACGAGAAGCCGAGAATCTGGCTGTTAAAAGTGAAACTGTTAAAAAATTATTGGCTTTAGGTATTTTAACCATTAACCAAATCGCCGAAACAGTAGGCGTTAGCGAAGATTTTGTGCAGAAAGTTTCAGCAAATAAGTAATTTTCCCTGCATTCCGGATGAGCAGCTCCCGGCGACAATATCACACCTCCCCAACCCTTAGAAATCAATATCGGTTAGCTCGAAATTCTGCTTCACCCGGATGGTGCCGTTCTCTTCGGTGCCGGGGTTGTAAATAATCCGTTCGGGCTGGATGCCCTTCTGCACATTCCCAATATCACGCTTTCGGTTACCGTTGGCGTCAATAATTAACCGAACGCGGTAGGAACCCGGTCTGAGTCGGCCGAAACTATAGGTAGGTGTTCCGTAAGCGGTTCGAACGACTTTGTACTTATCATCCAGCAACTCGACCACGTATTTGTTACCCGCCGAACCAACCGCAGCCGGGTTCACACGACCGGCAATCAGTCCATAGCTGTCTTCCTCCGCAACGATATACTTCGCTGAATATCGGGGCAGTGTATCGCCTTGCACGCTAATAAATGCCCCTTTTTTCAGACGAAACAGCAACGTATCGCGAATAGTCATTGGCTGCTTGATAACCAGATATGAGAAATTATTACTCCATTTCAGGTCGGCGGGGGTTAGTTTAAATGGTTTCGTACTATCGGGTCCAATAACCATAAGATCAAGGCTGGTACGGAATACAGGTTTGTTAAATACCAGCGTAAACTCCTGATTCTTATCAATCGGCTCACTCGTTGGGGGAGTTATGTTCACCGATAGGGGCGTTCGATTTTTGGCTTTCGTTTTCAGGGGCGAAAAGTAAATCCGCTCTCTCAGCTCCGTAACGTTACCAACCGAGTCTTCGGCTACAATGGTCAGATGGAGTGTATCATCAGCCGCTCGGTTAGCGGGACGATAAAGCCGAATCATTTTCGGGTTCTCCAGAAATGAAATCAATGTATCACTCGATGCAGCTTTGGCGGTTGCAGTTGTAGCCAATGGCGTTGCAACCGTTGTAGATACGACCGTCGCTTGCACCACCGATGTTGAGGTGCCCGTCGTGGACACAGCCGACGTGGATGCGGCCGTCGTAGACACAGCCGACGTGGATGCGGCCGACGTGGACACGGGTTTGCCAAATATCATTTTGTAGCTGGCAATACCGCTGCTGAGTTCCAGGCCCAGCGTTTCGTCGGTGCGTTCGCGTCGGCTGACGCGCGGCTTGCCATAGCCCCGAAAGGCCACCATATTAACGTCGGTGTAATTTCGGGTCAACTTTAGTACACTGTCGCGGAAAGCCACCCGCTCGCCCGGTACGTTATTCACTAAATTCAAATCCTTATCATCGAAGCCGTACACTTTATACGGTCCGGCTTTCACATTTTCGATACGATAGTTGCCACTGCTATCGGTCCGGGCGAAATACTGAGGGCGTTTTCGGTTAATGGGCAATGTATCGGTAGAAGCAAAAAGACCCACCACGAAACCCAGAAGCGGCTTTCTGCTTTCGTCGTCCACCACATTTCCCGTCAGATAAAGTGAGTCGATAGCGGGGCCGGTACTAAATACGACTTTGGTGTTTCTGGCAATATTACGCTCGGTAATGTCTTTGATTCCATCCGCGAAGTCAATCGTGTAGGTCGTGTTAGGCAGAAACGCCTTACTGAAATTCAGTCGGATACCCAGTGGCAGCGATTTCACCACAAACGTGTTACTGTCCTGGGGTGTAATCGTTATTTTTTGCTGAAGATTTTCGCTGCTGACGAATTCGTTAAATTCCAGCTCAACCGACCTCCCGGAATAGTTTAACTGGCGAGCTAGTGGCAAACTGCTAACTAATTTTGGAGCGATGGTATCTTTCTTGCCGCCAGGTGGTTGAGCCACCTGCGCACAATTTTGAAGAAGAATCGGAAGAACCAGTAAAAAACTCAGTACAAAGTGGCGAAGCGTCATGTCAGGCGTAATCAGAACTACAAAGGTAAACGTCCGTTCATCGTTAATCTGTACCGATTGACATAAAATGGCTGGCTGGTTCGTTACGTTGTATAGAAATTTAAGAAAATTTAAGGTCACGCAGCCAATGTCAGCATAGTCAGCGCGTGATTTGGTACATTTACCGCTCACCATTGGTCTGCTTAATTACCCAAACACGTTCATGATTCACCCCCGTTTTTGTTTAGTATCACTTCTGGCCCTATCGGTAGGCTGGTTATCTGGCTGTTCTGGGCCAGTCGATCAGGTAAATAGTCAAATCAGTACCGCATTGACAAATGACAATCAACTTGATGCTACTGAAGTCCAAGCCATTCGGTCGCTTTTGATTAAAGAAAGAAAGGATCTTAAGAACGAAGATAAAACAGCTAAGCTCTACAAGGCTGATGGAAGTATAGATGAAGCTGGCTTGTCAACTTACATAAAACATAATATTGATTATCGAAAACTGGCAAAAGACGGTAAGGCTCCTACTATTGCACTAGAAAGTGCGGTAACGTCCAGCAAACCGTTGCGCCTGAAAGTTTACCTCGAAGCAAGTGCCAGCATGTTTCCCTACGATGCGCCCACTGGAAACGGTGCGTTTAAGCGTACACTGAACAACGTGTTGACGGAATTCGACGCGGTTAATCCCGGCCAGGGCAAGTTATTTGTCGTGAATACGGAGGTTAACGATTTGGGTTTATCACTGCCACAATTTTTCAAGGAGAAAAACATTTTTACGGTGGCGAAAACGAAAGGAAAAACCACCAGCACTGACTTTGAAGGCATTTTCAGCGAAATCCTGCGCAAAACCTCGGGCGACGACCTGAGTGTATTGGTTTCTGACCTGATTTATTCCGACCCAAGTTTAACGGGCATGAGTGCCCGGAAAACGCTCGATGCGGCTAGCTCGTTGCTCACAACTGTGTTTAACCCTTATGCCAGCACGCATTCGATGCTGGTTATAAAACTCAAATCCGACTTCGACGGAACGTATTACAGTTGGAATAACGCTAAGAAAAAATACACTGGTGAACGCCCCTATTACCTCTGCCTGATTGGTCGGAACGAAACCATGCAGCGGCTCTATCAGGACCAGACTTACCAGACGATTCGTCAATTCGATCAACTTCCCGGCTTTAGCGATTCGTGGTTTTTTGGTCGGGATGCCAAAGCAATCACCCCATTTTATAACATCCTGGTCACCGACCCCGCTCGCAAGGGTCACTTCAAACGGTCTGACGAAGAGGTTCGTAGCCACGCTAAGGCCATTCACTCACTCGAC